>JALSHL010000001.1 GCA_026982255.1 Paracoccaceae bacterium
GAGGAACTGGGTATCGAATACGACAAGGTCCGCACCATCGTTGCCGACACCAACGCCATCGGCTTCAACGACGTCACGGACGGCTCCCGCGTGACCTTCTCGGTCGGACTGGCCACCATCAAGGCCGCGCGTGCGGCTATCAGGGAGATGTGCAAACGCGCTGCCATGACATGGGGGATAGAACCGGAGGCCGTGGAATGGAAAGACGGCGCCGCCCATCCCGCCGGTCCCAACGCCGGTGATTTCGAACCGCTGTCGCTGGCCGACATCGCCAAGGACTCCGCGAGAACCGGCGGCCCGATCGCCGGCCATCACGAGGTAAACGCCGACGGGGCAGGGGTCTCCTTCGGCGTGCATCTGGTGGATGTGGAGGTCGACCCCGAAACCGGTTTCACCAAAATCCTGCGCTACACGGTATTCCAGGACGCCGGCAAGGCCATCCACCCCGACTATGTCGAGGGGCAGATGCAGGGCGGTGCCGTGCAGGGCATCGGCTGGGCGCTGAACGAGGAATATATCTATGGCGAGGACGGGCGTTTGCAGAACCCGGGCTTCCTCGACTACCGTATTCCGGTGGCCTCCGATCTGCCGATGATCGACACGGTGATCCTAGAAATCCCCAATCCGGGCCACCCTTACGGGGTGCGCGGCGTCGGGGAAACCGGCATCGTGCCGCCGCTTGCCGCCGTGTCCAACGCGGTGTCGCGTGCGGCCGGTGTGCGGATGTATGAACTGCCGCTGTCGCCGCCGAAACTTCTGGCGGCCATCGACAGCGCCTGATGGTCCGCGTCACGCTCTGGGGCTCGCTGCGCGCGCTTGCCGACGGGCGCGATACTGTCGAGGTGGAGGCAAACAACACCCGCCAGATGCTCGACGCGCTGGCAGAAAAATACCCCGCCCTCGAACCGGTGATCGAGAGCGGGGTTTCCGTGGCCGTTGATGGCCGGATCTATCGCGACGCCTGGTTCACCCCCATCAGCGACGACAGCGAGGTCGTGCTGATGCCCTACATGGCAGGCGGCTAGTTGGCCGGAACCTCGGTATTGAATCCCATCGACACCCAGTCCTGCATCCCGCCCCGATACCAGTGCAGCTTTTCGGCCGGATAGTTGATGGCCAGCAGGTTGTGGATCGCGGTGGACGACTGTTCGCACCACGGGCCATTGCAGAACAGCAACAGGTCCGCCGTATTGGTAAAGGTCCACTCGCCGGTTGCATCCTTTTTGCCGCCTAGCATCTGCATCACCGGTTCGAAAAACACGTTGTCGGCACCCGGCACGAACAGGCTGTAGGGCAGGTTGATCGCCCCGGGAATGGTGGATTGCTGATAATAGTCGGGCGTACGGGCATCAATCAGGAACCCTTTGCCTTTGCTGACATAGTTCTGCAGAAAATCCAGCAGTTCCAGCTCGGCCACGGTGCGCACCCCGGGCGCCACCTCTGCCGGCTCCACACAAAACGGCGGGCACTCGCGCGCGGTTTTGGTGTAAAATTCCGGAATGGTGGCATTCGGGTCCTGCGTCCGCTGGATCGTATAGGTTTTTCCACGGAACGTATAATCCACGCTTTTCAGATCACGGGTGATCCTGACCTCGGTGGCATTCGCAAAGCCGGCAGAAATAATTATGCCCACAAGGGCAAGCAGAAGTGTGACAGATTTCATGATTGTTTTCGCGGATTGAAGGCCCGCGACCCCTTCGTTGGTTACACAAATTACAGCCGGATCTGTATAATTTCACTGCGGTGGTTATGTCCACCATTTCAGTGGGTTAACCCCAGGTAAGCACACCATAAACTGCTAGTATTTGTCGCCCGCACGACAGAAATCGCCCCCAGATTGAGGGTTTTCGACCAGCACACAACCCTGCGTCGAACTCCGTCCGGTATCCTGTCAACGCCCGCGAATCCGCGGATCGAGCGCATCGCGCAGCCCGTCACCGATGAAATTCACGCTCAGCACAGTCAGCGAGATCGCCAGCCCCGGCCAGATCACCCGCGCCGGTGTCAGGGTCATATAGTTCGCCCCGTCAAACAGCAGCCGCCCCCATGTGGGGAAATCCGACGGGAACCCGAGGCCCAGAAACGACAGCGCGCTTTCGGTGATAATCGCATTGGCCACCCCCAGCGTTGCGGAAACCATGATCGGCGACAGCACATTGGGAAAAATATGCCGCCCGATGATGCGGCGCGACGGCGTGCCGATGGATTTTGCCGCCAGAACGAACTCGCGTTCTTTTTGCGCCAGCACATCGCCGCGCACGATCCGCGCCGTATTCATCCAGCTTGTAATGCCGATGATGAACACGATCAGCAGGAAAATTCCCGTCTCAGGTCCGAACATGCTGCGCAGCGTGTCGCGAAACAGCATGATGATCACCAGCAGCAACGGCAGCAGGGGCAGGGCGAGGAACAGGTCCGTCAGCCGCATCAGCGGCCCGTCGAGCCATTTGAAATACCCCGCCATCAATCCGATAAAGGTGCCCAGCACCAGCGAGATGAACATGGCGATCACCCCGACCGCCAGCGACACCCGACCACCCTGCAACACCTGCGCCAGCATATCGCGGCCCAGCTGGTCCGTGCCCAGCAGATGCTCCCAACTCGGCCCCTGGTTCTTGGCCCGGATGTCCAGATACTGCGGATCGACGTCATAGATGAACGGCCCGATAAACACCGCCAGCAGGATGAACAGGAACACCGCCGTTCCGGCCAGCGCCCCGCGGTGTGTCTTGTATTGCGCCCAGACGTCGCCCCAGAGCGACCGGTTCTGGCTTTCGTCGATGAAGGTCTCAGTCATAGCGGATCCTCGGATCAAGCAGCCCATATAGAATATCGGCAATCAGGTTGAACAGCACGATCAGCACCGCGAAAATAAAGGTCAGGGTCTGCACCAGCGGAATATCGGCGCCCTGGATGCCGATAATCAGCAACTGCCCCAACCCGTTCACCTTGAAAATCTGTTCCGTGATGATGGCGCCGCCGAACACCTGCGGCACGCCGAGCGCAATCACCGTAATCACCGGAATAAGCGAGTTGCGCAGCACATGCACCAGCACCACGGTTTTTTCCTTCAGCCCCTTGGCCCGCGCCGTGCGCACATAGTCCTGTTGCAGATTGTCCAGCATCGAGGCCCGCATGAACCGGCTGATCTGCGCCGCATTGAAAAACGCCAGCACCATCACCGGCATGATCATCTGTTTGACCTGCAGCACAAAACTGTCCCAGTCCGTTACCCTCAGCGTGGTGTCGTAAATCGACGGGAACCATTGCAGCTGCACCGAGAATATGACGATCAGCAGCAGCCCCGTAAAAAATGTCGGCACCGAGAACCCGAGCATCGAGACAAATGTGCCGATCTGGTCGAACCAGCTGTATTGCTTGTAGGCCGAGATCACCCCGATCGGAATGGCGATCAGAATGCCGACCACATAGGACATGCCGACGACCCAGAGGGTCTGGGGCAGGCGCTCCACCACCAGGTCGACCACCGGCGAGCGCGTCGCCCAGCTTTGCACCCGCAGCCGCTCGCCGTCGCCGATGGTAATGTCGAACCATTGCTCGATCATGTTCAGCGGCTCGTTGATAAAGAACTGCTGGCACCAGAGCAGATAGCGGAAGAACATCGGCTTATCGAGGCCGAGCGAGACGCGGATTTTCTCGCGCACCTCCGGCGGAATGGTCAGCGGCAGGTTACCGGTCGGATCATTCGGCGCCGTGTCGAGAATGAAAAAGATAACAAAACTGATGAACAGGAGCGTCGGGATCGTGAAGATCAATCGCCGGATCGTGAAATTAAACATGCAACGCCTCGGTTAAGCAGTCTTGGAAATGGTCGCGGAGTTGCCCCCGCGACCGGGATTTTCAGGGATTATTTACGCGACCAGTCGGCCACGTTCCACAGGTCGGAGTCCCAAACGTTCAGTTTGACACCGTCCAGCGTGTTCGAGGCAGCAGCCACGTTACCGCGATGCACCAGCGGGATCATGACATAATCCTGCATCAGCATGTCGTTCATGGCTTTTGCCAGACGCGCGCGCTCGTTGATGTCGGCAGTGCCGGCCATCTCCTTGACCATGGCGTCATACTCCGGGTTGCAGTAGCGCGGCATGTTGGAACCGAGCCATGCGTTTTCCGGCGACGGAATCTTGTCGCAGGCCCAGTTGCCCATATAGGCCTCGGGGTCGGTTCCGTCGAAGGTGTTCGCATACATCTCGATGTCGGCGAAGAACTTCTGGAACGTGTCCGGGCTGGACTGGTCGCCACCGAAGAACACCGCAGCGTCGATGTTTTTCAGCTCGGTTTCCACACCGATTTCACCCCACCACTGTTTGATCAGCGCCTGGAAGTCCTGACGCACAGCGTTGGTCGAGGTCTGGTAGAGAATCGACAGACGCACACCGTCTTTCTCGCGGATACCGTCGGAGCCGCGGACCCAGCCGGCAGCATCCAGCAGCGCATTGGCGCCGGCAATATCCTGCACTTTACAGGAATCGTTGGCGGTGGAGTTGTAGATCTCCGGCGACGGCAGCACGTTGCAGGTCACTTTACCGGCCTTGCCGTAGCCGACCTCGACCAGCAGTTCGCGATCAATGGCCATGGACAGCGCCTGACGCACTGCCTTGTCGCTCAGGAACGGGTGCGGGTGTTTGACGGTTGCACGCTCGTCACCCAGTGCCGGGTCCGGATCGGTCAGGTTGACCATCAGACGCTCGACCAGCGGGCCGAAGCCGGACAGAACCGTGCCTTTGCCCTTGGCTTCCATTTGCGCCAGGATTTCCGGTGCAATCTGCAGGTTCCAGGCATAGTCGAACTCGCCGGTTTCAAGAACCGAACGGGCCGCCGCCGCGGCATCCCCGCCACCCTTGAAGGTGATGGTGGCAAAGGCCGGCTTGCTGGCCTCGCGGTAGTTTTCGTTTGCTGCCAGCGAAATCGTGTCGTTGGCGCGGAACTCGGTCACCACGAAGGGGCCGGTGCCGATCGGGCCGAAGTTCTGCTCGGTGCAGGTCGGTGCGGCCGCGCCAACGCAGTTTTCGAACTGCTTCGCCTGGATCACCGGAACGGAAGCGCCGACAAACGGACCGTAGGGGAAGGGCTTCGGTTTGCCGAAGGTGATTTTCACCGTCAGGTCGTCCAGCGCCTCGATCCCCGTCACATCGTCGAATTTCGCCAGCTGCTGGCAGCCCCCTTCGGGGTTCATGCAGTATTCACCGGTGAACACCACGTCGGCCGATGTTACCGGCGAGCCGTCGGACCATTTCAGCCCTTCTTTCAGCTTCCAGGTGATCGAGGTCAGGTCCTCGGACACGCCGCCATTGGCCACGGTCGGGATTTCCTCGACCAGCGTCGGCACCATGTTGCCGTTCTCGTCGTAATGGGCCAGCGGCTCGATAATCATCGAGGAGGCGTCGATATCCTTGGTTCCGCCCGACAGATAGGGGTTCAGGATCGAAGCGGCCTGCCAGTAGATGATATTCGCGTGACCGTCGCGGCCCCGCGCCTCGTGCGAGCCGGCCAGTGCGGTGGTCGCCAGCAGCGACGCGCCGGCGGCGGCCATCATAAAGTGTGTTAGTCTCATGTTACTTCTCCTTGGTTGGTAGCATCGGTGCGGTTTGCCCGCATCTTCGGTTAATCCAGCAAATGACAGGCGGCAAAACGGCCGTTGCCAAAATCGCGCCATTCCGGTTCCTCGGAACGGCAGATATCCTGCACTTTCGGGCAGCGTGTGCAGAAGTTGCACCCCTGCGGCGGGTTCGACGGGCTGGGCACGTCCCCTTGCAGGATAATCCGTTTGCGGGTCGATGTGCCCGCCGGATCGGGGTGCGGCACCGCCGAGAGCAACGCCTGCGTATAGGGGTGCATCGGCGCGTCATACAATTCGTCGCGCGGGGCCAGTTCGACAATCTTGCCCAGATACATCACCGCCACCCGCGTCGCCAGATGGCGCACCATCGACAGATCGTGGCTGATGAACAGATAGGTCAGGCCGAACTGCTCCTGCAAATCCTCCAGCAGGTTGACCACCTGCGCCTGGATGGAAACGTCCAGCGCCGCAATCGGTTCGTCGCAAACAATGAATTTCGGGTTCAGCGCCAGCGCCCGCGCAATACCGATACGCTGGCGCTGCCCGCCGGAAAACTCGTGCGGGTAGCGGTCGGCAAAGCGCCGCGCCAGCCCGACCGCATCCATCAGCTCCGCCACCCTCTCGCGCTTGGCCTTGCGGCCGAGCTTCGTGTGTTCGTCCAGCGGCTCGGCAATGATCGAGCCGACCGTCATGCGCGGGTTCAGGCTCGCCTGCGGGTCCTGGAAAATCATCTGCATCTCGGGGCGCAGGTTGCGCAGTTTCTTGCCGTGGATATGCCCGATTTCCCTGCCGTCCATCTCGATGGAACCGCCCGTGATGTCATAGAGCCGCAGGATAGCGCGGCCGGCGGTCGATTTCCCGCAGCCGCTCTCGCCGACCAGCCCCAGCGTCTCGCCCTCGAAAATGTCGAAGGTGATGCCGTCCACGGCCTTCACCTCGCCGACGCGCCGTTGCAGGATGCCACGGTGGATCGGGAAGTGCATGGTCAGCCTGTCGACCCGCACCAGCGGTTTTGCATCATCCAGCATGGCGTTCTCCGTCGATATGCACATCCCACCAGCAGGCGACATCGTGATCGTTGCCGATATCCACCCGCACCGGATTTTCCCGCCGGCAGCGCTCGAAGGCATATTTGCAGCGCGGCGCGAATTCGCAGCTCGTCGGGGCGGCGTTCATGTTCGGCGGCTGCCCGTCAATCGACAGCAGGCGCTCGTTACGCTCGCCCTCGACCTTCGGCAGGGTTTCCAGCAGGGCCTGCGTATAGGGGTGCTGCGGGTTGCGGAACAGTTCCTTCACCGGCGCATGCTCGACAATCTGCCCGGCATACATCACGGCAATCCGGTCGGCTATTTCCGCCACCACGCCCAGATCGTGGGTGATCCAGACAATCGCCATGCCCAGTTTCTGGCGAAGCTCCTTCACCAGTTCCAGTATCTGCGCCTGAATGGTCACATCCAGCGCCGTTGTCGGCTCGTCCGCGATCAGCACCTTGGGATCGCAGGCCAGCGCGATGGCGATCATCACCCGCTGGCGCATCCCGCCGGAAAACTGGTGCGGGAAGTCCTTTAACCGGCTGGCTGCATCGGGAATCCCGACCAGCTCCAGCAACTCCACCGCACGGACGCGGGCCTGCTTCTTGTTCATCCCCAGATGCTCGCGCAGCGGCTCCATCAACTGGAATCC
>JALSHL010000002.1 GCA_026982255.1 Paracoccaceae bacterium
GGGATGCCGTGGATGGGCACCTTCCATTCGCTCTGCGTCAAGCTGCTGCGCCGCCATGCGGAGCTGGCCGGGCTGAAATCGAATTTCACCATTCTGGACACCGACGACCAGATCCGGCTGCTGAAGCAGTTGATCCGCGCCGAAAACATCGACGAGAAGCGCTGGCCCGCGCGGCTGCTGGCCGGTTTTATCGACCAGTGGAAAAACCGTGCCTGGACGCCGGAGATGGTGCCGGCCTCGGAAAGCGGCATGTATGACCGGCGCGGGACGGAGTTCTATGCGCTCTATCAGGCGCGGCTCAAAACGCTGAATGCGGTGGATTTCGGCGATCTGCTGCTGCATATGGTGCGGATTTTCCAGGAAAACCCCGATGTGCTGGAGAAATACCAGCGCTGGTTCCGGTATATTCTGGTGGACGAGTATCAGGACACCAACGTGGCGCAATATCTGTGGCTGCGGCTGCTGGCGGGCGGGCACCGGAATATCTGCTGCGTGGGAGACGACGACCAGTCGATCTATGGCTGGCGCGGGGCCGAGGTCGGCAATATCCTGAAATTCGAAAAGGATTTCCCGGGGGCGAAGGTGATCCGGCTGGAGCAGAACTACCGCTCTACCGGCCATATTCTGGCGGCGGCCAGCGCGGTGATCAAGGGCAACGAGGACCGCCTTGGCAAGACCCTGTGGACCGACAGCGGCGAGGGCGAGAAGGTGCGCCTGATCGGCCATTGGGACGCACCGGAGGAGGCCCGCTGGATCGGCGAGGAGATCGAGGCGCTGCAACGCGGCACCCGCGGGCGGGACCCGCTGCCGCTGGACGGGATGGCGATTCTGGTGCGGGCCAGCCACCAGATGCGCGCTTTCGAGGACCGGTTCCTGTCGCTCGGCCTGCCCTATCGGGTAATCGGCGGGCCGCGGTTTTACGAGCGGCTGGAGATCCGCGATGCCATGGCCTATTTCCGCGTGGTGGTCAGCCCCGACGACGGGATGGCGTTCGAGCGTATCATCAACACGCCGAAACGCGGGCTGGGCGACAAGGCGCAACAGGTGGTCAATCTGGCGGCGCGCGAAAACGGAGTGTCGCCGCTGGTCGGCGCGCAGATCGTGGTGGCAGAGGAACGGCTGCCGGCGCGGGCGCGCAATGCGCTGAAGGGCTTGCTCGACAATATCGACCGCTGGCGGCAGATGATGGCCACGGGCGAGGTAGACCATGTGGAACTGGCCGGAATCATTCTGGACGAGAGCGGCTATACCGAATTCTGGAAAAAGGACAAATCGCCGGATGCGGCGGGGCGGCTGGAAAACCTGAAAGAACTGCTGAAGGCGCTGGAGGAATTCGAGAATTTGCAGGGGTTTCTGGAGCATGTCTCGCTGATCATGGACAATGCCTCGGACGAGGCGGGGGAAAAGGTTTCCATCATGACCCTGCACGCGGCCAAAGGGCTGGAATTCCCCTGCGTGTTCCTGCCGGGGTGGGAGGACGGGCTGTTCCCCAGCCAGCGCTCGATGGACGAAAGCGGGCAGAAGGGGCTGGAGGAGGAACGCCGCCTCGCCTATGTCGGCATCACCCGGGCCGAGGAATTATGCACGATCTCCTTTGCCGCCAACCGGCAGGTCTTTGGCCAGTGGCAAAGCACCCTGCCCTCGCGGTTCATCGACGAATTGCCGCCGGAGCATGTGGATGTGCTGACCCCGCCGGGCCTGTATGGCGGCAGCTACGGCGCGGCGAAACCGGAATTCGGCGGCATGATGCGCGGCAGCGATCTGGAGGCACGGGTGGCCTCGGCCGATGTTTACAATTCGCCGGGCTGGAAACGGATGCAGAACCGCAGCCAACGACCCCATGCCAACCCCGCGCAGGCGCGCAAGGTGGTGGAGGCCGAGGTGGTTCCCTTCGTCCCTGGCGACCGCGTATTCCACCAGAAATTCGGCTATGGCGCGGTCACGGCAATCGACAACGACAAGCTGACGGTGCTGTTCGACAAGGCGGGCGAGAAAAAGGTGATGGCGGGGTTCGTAACCGGCAAGGACGAGGTGCCGTTTTAGGCGCGCACAAAAAAACGGCGCTTCCGGTAGGGAGGAGGACCGGAAACGCCGTTCTTTATACCCGCAGAAAGGGAGGAGATCTGCGGTATTCGGTTAGCCGTAAACGGCCTTGTATGCCACTTCGTGCAGGCTGGACCGGCACAGGCCGAGGTCGGCCAGTTCGCGGTTCGACAGGGACTTCAGCTCGTTCATGGTTTTCACATAGAGGCGGTGATCCGCGAAGGCCTGGCGCTGGTTGGCGAGAAAGGCGGAAACGCGGTCCAGAACGGAAGCGTGAGCGGCATGGTTGGCAGTGATATAAGCCATGGTCGTATTCCTTTGTGCGGGCGGCCTGCGCATTGTTGCCAGTGCCGTGTTGTCTTTCGATGAGGGTGATATAACCCTCTTCGCAGCTGCAACAATGCACAGTTGGCGAAGGCCGCTATGCGCGGAACGCATGGCTTTGCAAGGCTCTGGTCAAGCGCGCAAAACGGGCATAGGGATAGGGGCATGAACCTGTCCGCGCTGAAATCCCCGCAATACCGGTTGTATCTGGTCGGCAATGTCTTTGGCATGAATGCCAACTGGATTTTGCGGCTGGTGATCGGCTGGCTGGCGTGGGATCTGACGGAATCGGCCGGTTTTGTCGGGCTAGTGAGCTTCCTTGCCTTTTCGCCGGTGTTGCTGGGCGGGCCGGTGTTCGGGGTGATTACCGACCGCGTGGACGTGAAACGGGCGGCGGTGCTGGTGCAGGTGGCGGTGGCGGCGCTGTCGCTGCTGATGCTGGCGGTGCTGCTGGCGGATGTGATCTCGCCGCTGTTTTTGGCCATCTATGCGTTTGTTCTGGGCATTGTCCTGTCGGCGTATCAGCCGGTGCGCCTGTCGCTGGGACCGCGGCTGGTGCGGCCGGAGCGGATAGCCTCGGTCGTCAGTATCGGGGCGCTGAATTTCAACATCAGCCGCCTGACCGGACCCGCGGTCGGCGGGGCGCTGGTGGCGCAGTTCGGGGCGGCGGCAGCCATCGCGGTGGCCTGTGTTCTCTATGTGCCGTTTCTGGTGATCCTGTCGCGGCTGCAACCGCGCGACAAGCTGTCGGCACCGGCGCATCTGCCGATGTGGGGGGCCTTCAAGCAGGGGCTGGCGTTCATTGCCGCGCATCGGGTGGTACGCATCGCCTTTGTCGTCACGGGGCTGTTCTCGATGGTGGTGCGCGCGCCGACGGAGATCCTGCCGATCATTGCCGACGGGGTGTTTGCCAAGGGACCGGCGGGGCTGGGTGCGCTGGCAGCGGCGGCGGGGGCCGGCGCGATGGTGGCCTCGTTCATTCAGGTGGTCGTGCCGCCGGCGGCAATGGGGCGGGTGCCGGTGCGCGGGCTGGTGGCCACAGTGGCAGGGGCGGCGATGGCGTTGGTGCTGGGGGTCAGCACCAACTGGCCGCTGACGGTGGCGATGGTGGCGGGCATCGGGTTTGCCAGCACCATGGTCGGCGTGAATTTCCAGTCGAGCGTGCAAATGCAGCTGGACGACCACATCCGCGGGCGGGTGATGAGCCTGTGGATGACAGCGGCGGTCGGGGGCACGGCGCTGGGGGCGCTGGCGCTCGGCGGGCTGATCGAGTGGCTGGGCCTGCCGCTGGCGCTGGGCGGTGTCGGCGGGGCCAGCCTGCTGGTGTTTCTGGTGATAACGCCGCGGTTCCGGCGCTAAAGGCGGCCTTCGAGAAAATCGGCAATGGCCCCTTCGTGCGGGCGGGTGAAAAAGCTGTCGGCGGACTCGTGCGCCAGCAAGGCACCCTCGGCAAACATCAGAACATCGTCAGCCAGCCGCTTGGCCTGATGGATGTCATGGGTGACGAGCAACACCTTGGTGCTCGCGGCAGCAATGTCGCGCACGGCGGTTTCCAGTTCCTTTGTCGAGGCGGGGTCGAGGCTGGCCGACGGTTCGTCCATCAGGATCACCGACGGGCTGGCAATCGCGGCACGGGCCAGCGCGAGACGCTGGCGTTCGCCACCCGACAGGCTGGCGGCGGGGGCATTGGCGTGGGTGTCCAGACGGGCCTGTTGCAATGCGGCTTCCACCTTTTTGCGACGTTCGGCGCGCGGGGAGCCGAGGGCAAGAAGCGGAAATTCGATATTGGCCCGCACCGAGCGGCGCAACAGCGGGGTGGTCTGGAACAGGAAGCCGCGCTCCTGCCGCGTTGCGACAGCGGGGCGCCCGTTCCACAACACCGTGCCCTTGTCGGGGGCAAACAACCCGTGGCACATTTTGACAAACAGGCTCTTGCCCGCGCCGTTGTGCCCCAGAATGACCGTGATCCCGCCGCTGTCCAGCGTCAGATCGATCGGGCCGAGCAGCCTGCGCCCGTCGCGGTTCACTTCGGCCTGCCGGAGTTCGAGAGTGGCGAAAGCCATCACACCCCCTCCTGATAGCGCTGGCCGATCTGGCCGAGAGCATAGATGACCGCGTTCACCGCAATGGCGATAGAGATCAGGACGACGCCCAGCGCCAGTGCCAGTTCCAGATTGCCCTTGGAGGTCTCCAGCGCGATGGTCGTCGTCATCACGCGGGTAACACCGTTGATGTTGCCGCCGACGATAATCACCGCGCCGACCTCGGCAATGGCGCGGCCGAAACCGGCGAGCAGGGCCGTGGTGACCCCGATGCGGGCATCCCAGAGCAGCGTGCGCAGTTTCAGCAGCGGCGAGACATCGAGGGCCGCCATCAGCTCGCCGTATTCGCGTTTCAGCGGCAGGATGGCGGCGCGGGTCAGGGCAAGGATGATCGGCAGGATCAGGACGGTTTGCGCGATGATCATGGCCTTTGGCGTGAACAGCAGCCCGAACTGGCCCAACGGTCCGGCGCGCGACAGCAGCAGATAGACGCCCAGCCCGACCACCACCGGCGGCAGGGCCATCAGGGCGTTGCTGACCACCACCAGAACCCGTTTTCCGGGAAAATCCCAGATAGCCAGCGCCGCGCCCAGCGGGGCACCGATCAGAAGGCTGAAAAACACCGCCGAAAGGCTGACGCGCAGGGACAGGCCGATAATGGCGTAGAGCGCCGGATCGAATCCGGCCACCAAGCCCCATGCCGCGCGCAAAGTTTCCATGCCATCCCTTCAGAGTTAAGCGATGTTTAGGCGCTAATGCAGGGCAAGGGAAGCCACCAGAGGGCGAAACCGGCGGATCAAACGGTCAAAAACCGCGCGTGAAAGGCAATTCC
This sequence comes from Paracoccaceae bacterium, assembly GCA_026982255.1. Lineage (GTDB taxonomy): Bacteria > Pseudomonadota > Alphaproteobacteria > Rhodobacterales > Rhodobacteraceae > NORP23. The sequence goes on from JALSHL010000002.1 coordinate 5,242, forward strand.
GGCCCGAATCACCTTGCATATAAGGTTTCGATGTCGTGGAATGGCCGCCGGAATGGCGCAAGCCGTCTGTAAATTGTTCAGGGAGAACGAAAAATGAAAAAACTTCTTTTGGCGACAGCCGCTTCGGCGCTTCTCGCGACCTCTGCCCTCGCGGGCAGCCACCAGATCAACGTCGGGGTTATCCTCGGTTTCACCGGCCCGATTGAATCGCTGACGCCCGACATGGGCGCCGCTGCGGAACTGGCCATGAAAGAGGTCAACGACTCCGGCAAGCTGCTGGGCGGCAAAATGCTGAACCCCGTGCGTGGCGACTCCACCTGTATTGATTCTGCTGCTGCTACCGCCGTGGCCGAGCGTCTGATCACATCCGACAACGTGGCCGCCATCATGGGCGCCGACTGTTCCGGTGTGACCGGCGCGATTGCCAGCAACGTGGCCGTGCCAAACGGCGTTGTGATGATTTCGCCCTCCGCGACCTCTCCGGCCCTGTCGAGCATTGACGACAACGGCCTGTTCTTCCGCACCGCGCCCTCCGATGCCCGTCAGGGTCAGGTCATGGCCGATGTGCTGGTTGACAAGGGCATCAAGGAAGTTGCCGTGACCTATACCAACAACGACTATGGTAAAGGTCTGGCCGATGCGTTCGAAAGCGCCTTCAAGGCGGCTGGCGGCACCATCACCATTTCCGCAGCCCATGAAGACGGCAAAGCGGACTATTCCGCCGAGGTTGGCGCGCTGGCATCTGCCGGTGGCGAGATCCTCGCGGTTCTCGGCTATGCGGATCAGGGTGGTAAGGGTATCATCCAGGCATCGCTCGACTCCGGTGCGTTCGATACGTTTGTTCTGGGCGACGGCATGAAATCCGACGCGCTGATCGAGGCTATCGGTCCGGACCTGAACGGCTCCATCGGCACACAGCCGGGTTCCGACAGCGACGGTGCCAAAACGCTGGTGAAAATGCTCGAAGGTGTGGCCGACACGCCGGACGGTCCGTTCACCGCCGAAAGCTATGACGCCGCGGCACTGATCGCACTGGCCATTCAGGCCGGCGGTTCTGCCGACCGTGCCAGCATCGCGGCCAACGTGCTGAACGTTGCCAACGCCCCGGGCGAGAAAATCTATCCGGGCGAGCTGGACAAGGCGCTGCAGATTCTGGCCGACGGTGGCGAGGTCGATTACGAGGGTGCCTCCGGTGTCGAACTGATCGGTCCGGGCGAAGCAGCCGGTTCCTATCAGGAATACGAAATCATCGACGGTGCATTCGTAACCCAGCGTATCCGCTAAGTTACGGCACGAAAACAATCGAAACAGCCCGGAGTTTTTCGGGCTGTTTTGCGTATTTGAGGGGCACGATATGATACGGGTTGAAAACCTGCACATGCATTTCGGCGGCATCAGGGCGGTGGACGGCACCAGTCTGGAAATCGCCACCGGCTCGATCACCGGACTGATCGGTCCGAACGGCGCGGGCAAGACCACGCTGTTCAACGTGATCGCCGGACATTACACGCCGACATCGGGCAAGGTCTATCTGGACGGCGAGGATATCACCGGCCTGACCCCGCACGAGCTGTTCGGCAAGGGGCTGCTGCGGACATTCCAGATTGCCCACGAGTTTTCGACCCTGACCGTGCGCGAGAACCTGATGATGGTCCCCGGCACGCAGGCGGGTGAAACCCTGTGGAATGCCTGGTTCAAGGGCAAGGCCGTGCGCGCGCAAGAGGCCGAAGTGCGGCGCAAGGCGGACGAGGTGATCGAGTTCCTCGAAATTTCCCATGTAGCCGACGAATTGGCCGGCAATCTGTCCGGCGGGCAGAAAAAGCTGCTGGAACTGGGGCGCACCATGATGGTGGACGCCAAGATCGTGTTTCTGGACGAGGTCGGCGCCGGTGTGAACCGGACGCTGCTCAACACCATCGGCGACGCGATTCTGCGGCTGAACAAGGAGCGCGGCTATACCTTCTGCATGATCGAACACGACATGGATTTCATCGGCCGCCTGTGT
>JALSHL010000003.1 GCA_026982255.1 Paracoccaceae bacterium
TGGCCGCTGCCGAGACATCCTTGCCAATCTCCACACAGGCCTCGGCCACGCCCGGCGAATAGGCCAGCGACAGGTCGCGACCATTGGCGAGGGGCTTTGTCGCGCGGATTTCCAGCTTTCCGGGTTTGGGAAACCAGTGATACCGCAGGGCGGGCGTTTCGGGCGTGTCAGGCATGATGTTCATCCGTTCATGGTAAATCGGGGCATGTCACGCCGGCGATTGTCACCCGCGCGCAAACTAATTCAACATTGAACCACTTACTGCGCAACCGGCTTCTCCTCAACATGTTTCGCAGGGTTTCCCCGTTTTATCCCCGCGCCTCGCGTATCAGTTTCAGGATATTGCGCGCCGCCTCCGGAATATTGGTGCCGGGACCGAAAATCGCCTTCACCCCGTTTTCATACAGGAATTCATAATCCTGCTGCGGGATCACCCCGCCACAGATCACCAGAATCTCGCCCGCGCCCTTGTCCTTCAACGCCTGCACCAGTTGCGGGGCAAGCGTCTTGTGGCCAGCCGCCTGACTGGAAATTCCGACCACATGCACATCGTTGTCTACGGCATCCTGCGCCGCCTCCTCCGGTGTCTGGAACAGCGGACCGACATCCACATCGAAGCCGATATCGGCAAAGGCCGTGGCGATCACCTTGGCACCACGGTCGTGCCCGTCCTGCCCCATTTTCACCACCAGCATCCGCGGGCGGCGACCTTCTTCCGCGGCGAATTTCTCCACATCGGCCTGAATGGCCGCGAACTCCTCGTCGCCCTCGTAGGCGGCGCCATAAACCCCTGCCAATGTCTTAACCTCCGCCCTGTGACGCCCGAAGGCGCGTTCCATTGCATCCGAAATCTCGCCGACGCTGGCCCGCGCCCGCGCCGCCTCGACCGCTTTTTCCAGCAGGTTGCCCTCTCCCGTGCGCGCGCATTCCTCCAGCGCGTCGAGCGCCGCCGTGCAGGCCGCCGCATCCCGGCTGGCGCGCATGGCTTCGAGGCGGGCAATCTGGCTCTCGCGTACGGCCACATTGTCCACGTCTAGGATATCGATCGGGTCTTCCTGTTCCAGCCGGTATTTGTTGACACCGACGATCACCTCGTCGCCGCGGTCAATGGCCGCCTGCTTGCGCGCCGCCGATTCCTCGATGCGCAGCTTCGGCATCCCCGAGGCCACAGCCTTGGTCATGCCCCCCATCTCGTCCACTTCCTCGATCAGTTCCCACGCCTTGTCGGCCAGTTGCGCGGTCAGGCTCTCGACATAATACGACCCTGCCAGCGGATCGACGACTTTGGTAATGCCTGTTTCCTCCTGCAGGATAATCTGGGTATTGCGCGCGATACGGGCGGAAAAATCCGTCGGCAGGGCAATCGCCTCGTCCAGCGCGTTTGTGTGCAGGCTCTGCGTCCCGCCAAGCGCCGCCGACATCGCCTCGTAGGCCGTGCGGATGACATTGTTATAGGGATCCTGTTCCTGCAGGGAAACGCCCGAGGTCTGGCAGTGCGTGCGCAGCATTTTCGAGGTGGTTTTCTGCGCCCCGAACTCCGTCATGATCCGGTGCCAGAGCAGCCGCGCGGCGCGCAGTTTCGCCGCTTCCATGAAAAAATTCATGCCGATGGCAAAGAAAAACGACAGCCGCCCGGCAAAGGCATCCACATCCATGCCCGCCTCGATCGCCGCCTTCACATATTCCTTGCCGTCGGCCAGCGTATAGGCCAGCTCCTGCACCAGATTGGCGCCGGCTTCCTGCATATGATAGCCGGAGATCGAGATCGAATTGAACTTCGGCATCTCTTTCGAGGTGTATTTGATAATGTCCGAAATGATCCGCATGGAGGGCTCCGGCGGATAGATATAGGTGTTGCGGACCATGAATTCCTTCAACACGTCGTTCTGGATGGTGCCGGTCAGCTTGGCGCGGTCCACGCCCTGTTCCTCGCCGGTGACGATGAAATTCGCGAGGATCGGGATCACCGCCCCGTTCATGGTCATGGAGACCGACATTTTATCCAGCGGAATACCGTCGAACAGGATTTTCATATCCTCGACGGAATCAATCGCCACGCCGGCCTTGCCCACATCCCCCACCACGCGCGGATGATCGGAATCATAGCCCCGATGCGTCGCCAGATCGAAGGCCACCGAGACCCCCTTTTGCCCCGCCGCCAGATTGCGCCGGTAAAAGGCATTGGATTCCTCGGCCGTCGAGAACCCCGCATATTGCCGGATCGTCCACGGCCGCCCCGCATACATGGTGGCACGCGGCCCGCGGGTGAACGGCTCCAGCCCGGGCATGGAATGCAGATGGTCGAGGTTGGCAATATCCTCGGCCGTATAGACGGGCTTGACGTCGATCCCCTCGGGCGTGTGCCAGGTCAGATCCTCCAGCGGACGGCCGCGCAATTCCTTTTCGGCAAGAGCTTTCCAGTCGCTATTGGTCATTACTCGAACTCCATAATCACTTCATCGACCGCGAGGTTGTCCCCCGCCCCCGCGTTGATTTTGGCAATCACGCATTTTTTCTCGGCGCGCAGGACGTTCTCCATTTTCATGGCCTCGACAGTGCAAAGCACCTGCCCTTCCTGCACCTCCTCGCCCTCGGCCACCGCCACGGAAACCACCAGCCCCGGCATCGGGCAGAGCAGCAGTCTGGACGTGTCCGGCGGCACCTTCTCGATCATGTATTTCGACAGTTCGAACAGGCGCGGGGTGCGGATGATGACCTTCAGGTCGGCACCGCGGTGGCGCATACGGAAGCCGCCGGTGATCTGTTCGACCTTGGCCGTCACCGGCTCGCCGGAGATATCGAGCTTCGCCAGCCCCTCCCCCGGTTTCCAGTCCGAGGAAACGCGCAGCGACGTGCCGTCATCGAAAACCACGGTGGAGCCTTCGCGGTCCGCATCCACCTTGACCACAAAATCCTTGCCGCCGAGCGACAGCACGAAATCCTCGCCCACCTCGCGTTCGTGGTTGTCCATGCGCCCCGAAACCCGCGCCGCGCGGATTTCCGAAACGCGGTGCATGGCCGAAGCCCCCGCCGCCAGTTGTTTCAGAACCCCGTCGGGCAGCTCCGCCCCCTCGAACCCTTCGGGATATTCCTCCTCGATGAAAGCGGTGGAGATATTGCCCGAGACAAAGCGCGGATGATCCATCACCGCGCTCAGGAACGGCAGGTTATGACCGATACCCTCGACCTCGAATTCATCGAGCGCATGGCGCATGACAGCAATCGCACCATCCCGATCAGGCGCCCAGCTACACAGCTTGGCAATCATCGGATCGTAATACATGGAAATCTCGCCGCCCTCGTAAACGCCGGTGTCGTTGCGCACCGCATGGGTGCCGTCGGCCACCTCGGCCGGCGGGCGATAGCGGGTCAGACGGCCGATAGAGGGCAGGAAGTTGCGATAGGGGTCCTCGGCATACAGGCGGCTTTCGATGGCCCAGCCGTTGATACCGATGTCGTCCTGCGTCATCGCCAGTTTCTCGCCGTAAGCCACGCGGATCATCTGTTCCACCAGATCGATACCGGTGATCAGTTCGGTGACAGGGTGTTCCACCTGAAGGCGGGTGTTCATCTCGAGGAAATAGAAATTCCGGTCCCCGTCGACGATGAATTCCACCGTGCCGGCGCTGCAATAATCAACCGCCTGCGCCAGCGCCACCGACTGTTCGCCCATGGCCTTGCGGGTCTCGGCATCCAGAAACGGCGAGGGCGCCTCCTCGATCACCTTCTGGTTCCGGCGCTGGATCGAGCATTCGCGCTCGTTGAGCCACAGGCAATTGCCGTGCTTGTCGCCCAGCACCTGAATTTCGATGTGGCGCGGCTGGGTAATGAATTTCTCGATGAAAATGCGGTCGTCACCGAAGCTCGCCGCCGCCTCGTTTTTCGAGGACTGGAAACCCTCGCGGGCCTCCTCGTCATTCCAGGCGATCCGCATCCCCTTGCCGCCACCGCCGGCCGAGGCCTTGATCATCACCGGATAGCCGATTTCGCCCGAGATTTTCACCGCCTCGTCGGCGTCGGCAATCAGCCCCATGTAGCCCGGCACGGTGGAAACTCCGGCCTCTTTGGCCAGTTTCTTGCTGGTGATCTTGTCGCCCATTGCCTGAATGGCGCCGACGGGCGGGCCGATGAAGGCGACCCCGATTTTCTCCAGCGCCTCGGCGAATTTCGGGTTTTCGGACAGGAAGCCGTAACCGGGATGCACCGCCTCGGCTCCTGTCTGCTTGATCGCGTCGAGGATTTTTTCCATCACGATATAGGACTGGTTGGCCGGCGGCGGGCCGATATGCACCGCCTCGTCCGCCATGCTCACATGCAGGGCATTCCTGTCGGCGTCGGAATAGACCGCAACGGTTTTGATACCCATCTTGCGGGCGGTTTTGATAACACGGCAGGCGATTTCGCCACGGTTTGCGATCAGAATTTTCTTGAACATTTTCCCGTCCCTCAGGCAACAAAAAGGGGACGCCGCGCCGAACGCGACATCCCCGTGGAATTCATGATACCGCGCAGACGCGCGGAAAGGTCAACAGCCGTTTGTCTGGTCGCAAACGTAACCGACACCGGCACCGAGAACCGCGCCCGTAGCGACGTTCCCGCCAACCGCCGAAGCACCGACAGCTCCGACAGCAGCCCCGAGGCCGACACTTTGCATAGTCGTCTCGCAAGCGGATACAGTAAAAGCAACCAGTGACAGGGCAGCGATGGTTTTAAGCATATTGAATCTCCTTCTGCTCGTGCGCGCAGTGTATTCCACTCCGCATCAGCGGCAGTATAGGCCAGGCGTGACCGGCAATCCACAACGCGCCCGCGACAGGCGGATTTCCACCGAAAGAGGCTCATTCCCACTCCTCCACATCAAATATCTGCGGGAAGTTCCGGCGCACCTTGTCCATATCCAGACGCAACAGCGCCTCGTAGGATGCCGGATCGAAGGGATCCTCTGCCGGCACGACCTCGCGCCCGAACAGCCAGTTCAGCCGCCCCGCATCCAGATTGCCGCGCTCGAACGGTTCCTCGCCGAAAAAATGCCAGAGCGCCGCCAGAAACGCCTCGTCCGCGCGCCGGTCCGCCGGTCTGCGGTCACGGTAACGCTCGCGCGCCTTCAGCGCCGGAACGTCCTTTTTGGCCGGACGCCGGATGGTGAACTGGAAGTCGGTGCCGGTCAGACGAGAGGGAAAACCGCGATGTTTCAGCATGGGGTCGCCCCCTGCGTCAGTCCTCGTCCTCGCCCAGATTCATGATGGCGATTGCCATGGACACGCCGCCAAAGGTCAGCGAGGCCTGATAGAACAGCAGAAACGTCGCCAGCCCGCTGGTATCGCTTTCCAGAAACGTCCCGATCCCGAGGAAATCGGTCCAGATTGCCAGCAGCACCGCGCTGCAGCCAATGGCGATCCCGTTCACCATGTGGCGGAACATAAAACGCACGAGTTTGGGTAGCTTGGGAAAGGTCATAGCCATAGTCCACAAAGATTCTTATGGGCGGAACGTATGCCTCTCCGGCCGTCTTGCAACCGGATTCAATTGTCGCAGCCTGCATCTCGGCCCTCCTAGAGCGGAATATTGTCATGTTTCTTCCACGGATTGCCCAGCTTCTTGTTGCGCAGGCTGGCAAAGGCACGGCAGACACGCTTGCGGGTGTTGCGCGGCATGATCACCTCGTCAATGAACCCTCGCTCGGCAGCCACGAAGGGATTGGCGAAACGGTCCTCGTAATTTTTCGTATGCTCCGCGATTTTTTCAGGGTCCCCGAGGTCGGCACGATAGATGATCTCGGTCGCGCCCTTGGCCCCCATCACCGCGATTTCCGCGGTCGGCCAGGCATAGTTGAAATCCCCGCGCAGATGTTTCGAGGCCATTACGTCATAGGCCCCGCCATAGGCCTTGCGGGTAATCACCGTCACCTTCGGCACCGTCGCCTCGCCATAGGCAAACAGCAGCTTCGCCCCGTGCTTGATCACGCCGCCGTATTCCTGTGCGGTGCCGGGCAGAAAACCGGGCACATCGACCAGCGTCAGGATCGGAATCTCGAACGCATCGCAGAAGCGCACGAAACGGGCGGCCTTGCGGCTCGACCCGATATCGAGGCACCCCGCCAGCACCATCGGCTGGTTGGCCACCACCCCGACGGTCCGTCCTTCCAGCCGGATGAAACCGGTCAGGATATTCTTGGCAAAATCCGCCTGAATCTCGAAAAAGTCTCCCTCGTCCGCCAGTTTGCGCACCAGTTCGTGCATATCGTAGGGCGCGTTGGGATTATCGGGCACCAATGTGTCTAGGCTCGGCTCCTCGCGCGCCTGATCGTCGAAGAACGGACGCACCGGTGGTTTCTCGCGATTGTTGAGCGGCAGCATATCAACCAGACGCCGGACCTCCAGCAAGGCTTCCAGATCGTTGTCGAAAGCCCCGTCCGCAACCGAGGACCTGGACGTATGCGTCTTGGCCCCGCCCAGTTCCTCGGCAGTCACCACCTCGTTGGTCACGGTTTTCACCACATCGGGACCGGTGACAAACATGTAGGAGCTGTCCCGCACCATAAAGATAAAATCGGTTATCGCCGGCGAATAGACCGCCCCGCCCGCACAGGGCCCCATGATAACGCTGATCTGCGGGATCACGCCCGATGCCTCGATATTTTTCTGGAACACATCGGCATAGCCGCCAAGGGCATCGACCCCCTCCTGAATACGCGCACCGCCGGAATCGTTCAGCCCGATCACCGGCGCACCGTTCTTTATCGCCATATCCATAATCTTGCAGATCTTCTGCGCATGGGTTGCCGACAGCGAGCCGCCCAGAACCGTGAAATCCTGCGAGAACACATAGACCAGCCGCCCGTTGATCGTGCCCCAGCCGGTTACAACGCCGTCGCCCGGATATTTCTGCTTGTCCATGCCGAAATCGACGCAACGGTGCGCCACGAACATGTCGAACTCCTCGAAGCTGCCCTCGTCCAGCAATACCTCCAGCCGTTCGCGCGCGGTCAGCTTGCCCTTGGCGTGCTGCGCATCGATACGCCGCTGCCCTCCGCCAAGGCGCGCCTGTTCACGGCGGGTTTCGAGTTGTTCGAGAATGGCTTTCATCGGGCGGTCTCCGTTTTCTGGATGTTTGCAGTGCAGCATAGCAAGAAATGCGTGCGGTTGAAGCAATTCCTTGAAAATTTGCAAATTATGTTGCGGACACTTTATGCAAAGTGCAAATATGCGAATACCGCAAATGCAGGAACCAACATGCCCAAAA
>JALSHL010000004.1 GCA_026982255.1 Paracoccaceae bacterium
GTCACGGCATTTTCGGCGCCGCCCATGATACCGGTTCCGGGAGAAACATCATTGGCCACAATCCAGTCGCACCCCTTGCGTTCGCGTTTTGCCGTGGCGTTGGCGATCACGTCGTCGGTTTCGGCCGCGAAGCCGACAACCAGCGCGGGGCGGCCCTTGCCCATTTGCGCGACGGTTTTCAGGATGTCGGGGTTTTCGGCAAATTCCAGCACCGGCACCTTGCCCGAAGCCTCCTTCTTGATTTTCGAAGGGGTTTCGCTGGCCATGCGCCAGTCGGCGACTGCCGCGGCAAACACGGCTGCATCGGCGGGCAAGGCATTTTGCACAGCCGCCAGCATTTCGCGGGCGGTTTCGACCTCGACCACCTCGACGCCTGTCGGGCGGGTCGCTTCGGCCGGACCGGTTACGAAGGTCACGCGCGCACCCAGAGCGGCCAGCGCCCCGGCAATCGCCGTGCCTTGCGCGCCCGAGGAACGGTTGGCGATATAGCGCACCGGATCAATCGGTTCATGCGTCGGGCCGGAGGTCACAAGGATATGCTTGCCCTTCAGCGGGCCGCCGGACAGCGCCGCGTCGATGGCGGCGACAATCTCCAGCGGTTCGGACATGCGGCCGGCGCCGAATTCGCCGCAGGCCATGCTGCCCTCGTTCGGTCCGGTGAACAGCACGCCGTCGGATTGCAGGGTTTTCACGTTGCGCTGTGTGGCCGGATGTTCCCACATGCGCACATTCATGGCCGGTGCCACCAGAACCCGCTTGTCCGTTGCCATCAAAAGCGTAGTCGCCAGATCGCCCGCCTGCCCCGTCGCCATTTTTGCCAGCAGGTCGGCGGTGGCCGGTGCCACCACAACCAGATCAGCCTCGCGCGAGAGCTGGATATGGCCCATTTCGGCCTCGTCTTTCAGGTCGAACAGGTCGGTATAGACCTTCTGCCCAGACAGGGCCGCCACCGACATGGGCGTGACGAATTCCTGCGCCGCGCGGGTCAGGACCGGAGTCACACTTGCCCCCCGCTCCGCCAGCCGCCGGATCAGGTCGAGGCATTTGTAGGCGGCAATGCCCCCTCCGATAACCAGCAGGATTTTGCGCCCCTGAAGCATTGTTTGCCTTTTGGAAAACGAATATTCACAACCATTAATGTAGTTTATTTACATAAATGTTACAAGAGAGGGAAATAGCAAAACCCGTCGCACCGGATGTCGCGGCGGGACAATTGACGGCTTGATTGTCTTGTGAAGAACACGCTACCCGCTATGAATGGGGAAACCGAACGGGAATGACCGATGCCGAAACCTTTTCCAGATCTGACCCTTGTGCTTGGCGGCGCGCGCTCCGGCAAATCTCTCTGGGCCGAGACTCTGGTGCAGGCGGCGGCACGTCCGAAGGTCTATATCGCCACGGCGCAGGCGTTCGATGACGAGATGACGGAACGGATCGCGCAACACAAGCAACAGCGCGGCGAGGGCTGGGTGACGATCGAGGCCCCCTCGGACATTGCGGGCGCGCTGGACGGTGTTGCGGCCGGTTCTGTGGTGTTGATCGACTGTCTGACGCTCTGGCTTGGAAACCGGATGCTGGCAGAGGCCGACATCGCGGTCGAGGTTGCGGAATTGCTCGATGTGCTGACTGCGGCCCCTGTGCCGGTGGTCTGTGTGTCCAACGAGGTCGGTATGGGGCTGGTGCCGGACAATGCGCTGGGCCGGAAATTCCGCGACGCGCAAGGGGCGCTCAACCGTGATCTGGCCGCCCGCGCCGATCTGGCGGTTTTTGTGGCCGCCGGTCTGCCGCTGGTGTTGAAGGGAAGGCTGCCGGGGGGGATGGCATGACCACGCGCTTCTGGTGGGTGCGCCACGGTCCGACCCACGCCAAGGGCTTTGTCGGCTGGAAGGACATCCCCGCCGACCTGTCCGACACCGCGGCCTTGCAGCGACTGGAGGCGTATCTGCCAGCGGATGCTGCTGTGGTGTCGTCCGACCTGCAACGCGCCGTGGCCACCGCCGATGCCATCGCGGGAAACCGTCGCCGTTTGCCGCACGACCCGCAGTTGCGGGAAATGGATTTCGGCGACTGGGACGGGCTGCCAATGACCGAGGTCGAGCGTATCTCGCCAGTCGAGAGCCGCAAGTTCTGGTCCGAACCGGGCGATATTGCTCCGCCGAATGGCGAGAGCTGGAATGCCCTGTCCGGTCGTGTCGCGGCGGCGGTGAATGGCATCATTTCCGAACACGGTCCCGGCGACATCATCGCGGTCGCGCATTTCGCTGTCATCCTGTCCAGCATCCAGCGGGCCAGCGGCATGACGCCGAAGGCTGTATTCAGTTTCAGGATCGACAATCTGTCCGTCACCCGTCTGGATTTTATCCACGATGCCCGCTCGTGGCGGGTGGGCGGCGTAAACCATTTGCCATAGCTTCCGTTAACGATTGGTAAACCATAGGGCGCGATGCTGTTCCGAGGATCGGAGGAATCATGGTCGCACGCGCATATACAGTGGCTTTTCAGGGGGTGGAGGCCCGCTTGATCGAAGTGCAATGCGCCCTCTCGCCCGGTATCCCCGCCTTCAATCTGGTCGGCCTGCCCGACAAGGCGGTGTCGGAGGCAAAGGAACGGGTGCGCGCCGCGATCACCGCGATGGGTCTGGCCTTGCCCGCCAAACGGATTACTATCAACCTGTCGCCTGCCGATCTGCCCAAGGAAGGCTCGCATTTCGACCTGCCCATTGCCATGAGCCTGCTCGCGGCGATGGAGGTGATCCCGAAGGACGAGGCCGCGCGGCAGGTATGTCTGGGGGAACTGTCCCTTGACGGCACGTTGGTGCAGGTGGTCGGGGCATTGCCCGCGGCGCTGGCGGCGGCCGAGGCCGGTCTCGGTCTGGTCTGTCCGGCGGCTTGCGGGGCCGAGGCCGCATGGGTCGGGGCGGTGCAGGTGGTCGCGGCGGACTCCCTGCTGGCTGTAATGAACCATTTCAACGGTCGCACAATCCTGCCCGCCGCCGAACCCGGCGAGGTCGGCCCTGCCACGGGGTTTCGCGATTTGCGCGATGTCAGGGGGCAGGAAAAGGCCAAACGCGCGATGGAGATCGCCGCTGCCGGCCGGCACCATTTCTTTATGGTCGGGGAGCCGGGTGCGGGCAAATCCATGCTCGCGGCGCGCCTGCCCGGGATCCTGCCGGTGATGGACCCCGAAGAGGCCCTGTCCACCTCGATGATCCATTCGCTTGCCGGATTGCTGGATGAAAGCGGGATTTCCCGTGACCGGCCGTTCCGCACGCCGCATCACACCGCCTCGATGGCTGCCATTGTCGGTGGCGGCCGTAACGCGAAACCGGGGGAAATATCGCTGGCCCACAACGGCGTGCTGTTTCTGGACGAGTTCCCCGAGTTCAGCCGCACGGTCCTCGAAACCCTGCGTCAGCCTGTGGAAACCGGCGATGTGGTGGTGGCGCGCGCCAATGCCCATGTGCGCTATCCGTGCAAATTCATGCTGGTGGCGGCGGCGAACCCTTGCAAATGCGGCTATCTGACCGACCCCGAACGCGCCTGCTCCCGTGTGCCGCTATGTGGCGAGGAATACCTTGGCCGCATATCCGGCCCGCTGATGGACCGTTTCGATCTGAAAGTGGACGTGCCGCCGATCCCGCTGGCCGAACTGGCAACAATGGAAGAGGGCGAAAGCTCCGGAACCGTTGCCGCCCGTGTGCGTGCCGCCCGCGACATCCAGCGGGAACGCTTTGCGTCATTCGAGGGGATCAGCACCAATTCCGATGCAGAGGGCGAATTGCTGCAATCCGTCGCCACCCCGACGCCCGAGGGGCTGGAGGCGCTGAACCTGATCGCCGGACGTTTCCGCCTGAGCGCGCGGGCCTATTACCGCCTGATGCGGGTCAGCCGCACGATTGCCGATCTGGCGGGGGAGGAAACCGTGCAGAAACACCATATTGCCGAGGCCGCCAGCTATCGTTTCGCCGGTGCGTCGTGGGCCAATCCGGCGCAGCTCAGATCGGCCTGAAACGGCGGGCGATTTCGTTGTCTGCGGCATCCGACAGCTCCGGCGCGGCAGAGAGCCACTCTTCGGCTGCCGGAGCCAGCAGGCTGTAAAGTTCCGCCACAAAGGCGCGGCAACGGCTGGCGGGCCAGCCGTCCGGGAAAAACCTGTCGGGCAATTCGGGATGGCGCAACACTACCCGCCGCCAGTCGTGGATCAGCAGGGTCCGCGCCGTGATCGCCTGAAGCGGCGAAAGCGGCGCCCCTGCCCGCAGGCTGTCGGCAAGCGGTTCGAAGGCCCGCATGATGTCGTGATAGGCTGCGGCGTCCTCCGGCGGGCCGAGCGTGTTTTTCACCCAGTCCGGTATTTGCGGAATGCCCCCTTCCAGCAGCAGGAAACCGTCGAGGTCGGCAGCGGTTTTCCCGTCGGCCGGTTTGACAAACAGCCCGTTGCCGAGCGCGACAAACCCTTCGGGTTCCTGTGTCGCCCCGCGTTGCCGGATGGCGAGGGTCCAGTTGTCCGGTGTTTCCGGCCCGTCAGCGGCATAGATCCGGCGCGCGGCAGGGACAAAGGCCTCCAGCCCCGCCGGTGAAAGCGAATACCGGCTGTTGCGCCCGACCTTGTGCCGCTCGATCCAGCCTTCCTTGGCCAGTCGGGACAGGGCGGACCGCAAGGCGCCGCCTTCAATCCGCAAGGCATCGGCAATCGCGCCCAGTGTTGTGGCGGCAATCGTCCCGCCGTGCGGTAGCACCGAATCCCCGAAAATCGAGATGATAATCGACCAGACCCGCAACCGTCCGCGTCCGTGCAGACTCGCAACCAGCGCGTCGATTTCCGTTGTTACCCTGTCCATGCCCACGGTTTAAGTCGCCACCGGACGGAAGGCAAACGCTTCATGGGTTTTCGGGGGGCAGCAGCCCGTTCGCCGGATCGTATTGCAGGGCAATTTCGCGCCCGTCGCGGGCCTCCACCAGAATGGCGTCGCCCGTAGCCGCCGTCGCGGGCGCAATGCGCAGGCGTCCTGCCGGAACGGTCACCATTTCGCCCGCTGCCAGCGTCGCGACGGTTTCCTTGCTGCCGTCGTAGCGTTCCAGGATGACGGTAAAGCGCGGCTGGATGGCCTGCGTGATCGCTTCGGACAGGGCGCCGGCCTCGCGCGCCTCGAAATAGGTGCCGCCACCCTGTTCGGCCCAGACGGCAAAGGTTTCGGCCAGGTCGGCGTCATCAATGGCAAAGCCGACGATATTGACCCGCACATCGAAACCGCCGGAACGCAGGGTGGCAATGGCGGCCCCGACATCGCCGTCACAGGTTTCCTCGCCGTCTGTCACCAGCACAACCACCCGTGGTTCGGTCGCATCGGCCAGATCCTCGCGCGCGGCCAGCAGGCTTTTGCCAATGGCGGTTTTGGCGAGGTTGATCGCAGGCACATCATTGATCGCCCGCACTGCTGCGGCCCGATCAAGCGGGCCGAGCGGCAGCATCAGTTCGGACCGGCAGGCGTCTTTTTCCAGGCCGAAGGCGCGGAAGGCGAACGGCGTGCCCTCCGGCAGGCTCTCCTGCACCAGCGCGGTCAGCGCGGCATGCGCGACCTTGATCCGCCGTTCCCCGTTGCCCATGCGTTTCAACATGGAGCCTGAGGCATCCAGAATAACCTCGATCCCGCCGGTCGCGGCCGGTTTTTGTGGATCTGGCGGCAGGGCGGCGATTGTCAGGGTGGTCTCGCCCTCGGGTTCGCGGACTTCTTCCATGCTGGCCAGCAGGCTATAGGCTTTCGGGGCGCGGAACAGCGATGCCGCCATGTCCAGCCCGTCGGCCAGCCCCATCACGCCGACGACGCGGTGGAATACCCCGCCGTTGATATTGGCCCAGTCCTGCATGATGGTCGCGTTTTCGCGTTCGCTGGAATCGATAGACAGGGCCACCACGCGCGGCAGCGCGGCCAGAACCTCGGGCCAGAGATCCCTGTCCATGCCGGTTTCCGCATCGGTGATAATCACCACACCCCGCGCGCCTTCACGGGTTTGCAGCGCCTGCGCCGCGACTTTCAGCGCGGATTCCGCCGCGCTCGACCCGCTTTCGGGAAGGTCGGCCAGATAGGGGATAACATCGGCCGGTTTCTCGGCCCAGTTCGGCAGATAGAGCGTGTCTTCGCCAAACGGTAGCAGTTGCAACACATCGCGGCCGGGTTGCAGGGATTTCGCCCAGATACGCACCGCCTCCAGCGTTTTCGGGATATAGGCCCCGACACTACCCGAGGTGTCCCATGTAATCACCACCGAACGCGGCGGTTCGGCAATGCGCAGCAGATAGCTGCCCGGCTCGACAATCGTCTTGAACATGTTTTCCTGTCCGGCTGCGGCGGGGGCAAACGGCACAATCCCGCCGTTTGCATCGCGCAACGTCCAGACAAATTCCGCGCGGCTGCCCGCGCCGAAATCAAGCACCAGTTCACGCGGCTGCCCTTCGGGAACCACCAGTTTCCACCAGTCCTCGTTCCGCTCGATCAGAACCGACGAGGCGATGCGCGTATCCAGCGGCAGGGGTTTTGCCTGTTCGGCGTTTGGTCCGCCAGCCGGTTCGGGGGCCGATGGCGGTGCGATGTTCTGCGAAAATTCGTATGGCCCGCGTGGCAAGTCGTCTTCCCACAGGCCGGTCACTGACAAGGCGGCGGGGTCTTCGTAAATCGCGATCTTGTCGGGGCCGAACAGGGGTTTTTCGGCGTCGCGCGGAAACGACAGTTTGATATACCGCGCCCAGACCGGCGTTTCCGGCCGGAATTCCGATTGCAGCGATCCGCCCGCGGGTGCCGGTATCGTGCCGATTTTTTGCCACGGTCCGTCCGGTCCGGTGACCGAGGCGAAAATATCCGCCGTTGGAAAAGCATCCTCGCGCGGTTCGTCGGCCAGCCAGACGATCCGGCCCACGCGGGCGGCGCGGTTCTGCTCGAACCCGATAACGGCGGTAACAGCGTCGGCCCACCGTTCGTCCTTCTCGCGGAACCGCTCGGCCCGCTGGTCCGCCGTCAGCAGACCCGCGTTCCAGTTTCCGCCAAAATTGCCCGTGGCATAGACCACATGCCCGCCCAGCGGCAGGCTGGCGATATCGACCTCCGTTGCCGGTTTCCACTCCGGCGCGGCAATCAACTGCACTTCGGGCAACGAGAAGCGCCCGCAGT
>JALSHL010000005.1 GCA_026982255.1 Paracoccaceae bacterium
AGCGGTTGCAACCGTTCATTGACCTTGCGGAGCCGCCGCTGCTGGTCCGCTGCCGCACCTTGCCGAAGCCCGACCTGCAAGGCCGCGGGCGAGTGGAATATATGACCGGACCTTTCACAGTGGCCGAGGAAATCACCTATCTGCAGGCGCACGGGACCGACTGCATCGTCGTGCATAACGCAGGCGGGCAGGGCGGTTGGCCGAAGTTGGCGGCAGCGCGGGAACTCTCCATCCCTGTCATCATGATCGAGCGTCCGCATATCGCCTTGCCCGAGCGGGCCGAAACGCCGCAACAGGCGCGCGCGTGGTTGCGGCAAAGGGTCGGTCTGGACCTTTAGCCAATCAGTCCCTATGTCTCTCGATCAAAGGAGAATACCCATGGCAAGCGCACGTTTTGAAGAAATAGTAGACGATTTCGAATTCCTCGACGAGTGGGAGGACCGCTATCGCTACGTCATCGATATGGGCAAGAAAATGCCGCCGCTGGCCGACAACCAGAAGGTCGATACCACCAAGGTTCACGGCTGCGCCTCGCAGGTCTGGATCGTGCCCGAGATCGAGGGCAGCGGACCGGATGCCCGCATCGGTTTTGCCGGAGATTCCGACGCGATGATCGTCAAGGGGCTGATTGCGGTTCTGCACGCCCTTTATGACGGTGTGAGCGCCGCCGAAGCGCTGGAAATCGACGCGCAGGCGGAACTCTCGCGTCTGGGGCTGGACCAGCATTTGTCCTCGCAACGCTCGAATGGCTTGCGCGCGATGATAGAACGTATTAGGCAGATCGCGAAAGCACTGGTTTGAAGAAGAGGATTTGACGGCATGACCGACCTTCTGAGTGAACTTCTGGCCGAGCGGGACTGGCTACTGGGCGATGGCGCCACGGGCACCAACCTGTTCAATATGGGTCTGGAAGCGGGCGAGCCGCCCGAAGTATGGAACGAAACCCATCCGGACCGTATCCGCGCCCTTTATGACGGCTCGATCAACGCGGGCAGCGACATGTTCCTGACCAACAGTTTCGGCGGCAACTACTCGCGCCTGAAACTGCACGACCGGCAGGACGATGTGTTCACTCTAAACCGTATCGCAGCCGAGATCGGACGCGAGGCCGCCGATGCCTCGGGCCGCAAGATCGTGGTGGCGGGGTCTGTCGGCCCGACCGGCGAAATTCTGGAACCTGTCGGCACCCTGTCCTTCAACGACGCCGTGGACATGTTCCAGGAACAGGCCCGCGGTCTGCTGGCGGGCGGGGTTGATGTCCTCTGGGTCGAAACCATTTCCGCGCCCGAGGAATTCCGCGCCGCCGCCAAAGCCTTCGAGAACCTCGATGCGCCCTGGGTCGGGACCATGAGCTTCGACACCGCCGGCCGCTCGATGATGGGGGTCACGGCCACCGATCTGGTGGCGCTGGTCGAAAGCCTGCCGAACCGGCCGATCGCCTTCGGTGCCAATTGCGGGGTCGGGGCCTCGGACCTGCTGCGCACGCTGATCGGCTTCGGCAAGGCCAACCCGAAGCTGCCGATCATTGCCAAGGGCAACGCCGGTATTCCGAAATATGTGCATGGCCACATCCATTACGACGGCACGCCGGAGCTGATGGGCGAATACGCTCTGCTGGCCCGCGATGCCGGTGCGCGGATCATTGGCGGCTGTTGCGGCACCAAGCCGGAACATCTTGTCGCCATGAAGGCAGCGCTGGAGTCCCGCCCCAAAGGCGACACGCCGACGATGGAGGCAATCTCGGCCGCGCTTGGCGGGTTTTCCTCGGATTCCGATGGCGTCGGTGGTCCTGCCGCCCCCAAACGCGAGCGTCGTCGCCGGCGCGGATGAGTCGGAAGCCGCGGCAATTCTGTCGCAAACCGCTGCGACCCAATGGAATATTACGTTTCAACTCGCGCCAACGCCGCGTGATTGATGCGCCAAATCAGGAAGAATCCCATGTCTGACGAAGAAGACGATCTGATCCTAAGCGAACTGCCGGACGAGGAACTCGTGCCGCAGATGATGGATGACCTTTACGACGGAATGAAAGAAGAAGTCGAGGAGGGCGTGAATATCCTGCTCGAACGTGGCTGGACACCCTATGACATCCTGACCAAGGCGCTGGTCGAGGGCATGGCCATTGTTGGTGTCGATTTTCGCGACGGCATCCTGTTCGTGCCCGAGGTGTTGCTGGCTGCCGGAGCCATGAAGGGCGGCATGGAAATTCTGAAACCGCTGCTGGTCGAAACCGGCGCGCCGCGTCTGGGCAAGATGGTGATCGGCACGGTCAAGGGCGACATCCACGACATCGGCAAGAACCTCGTCGCCATGATGATGGAAGGGGCGGGATTCGAGATTGTCGACCTCGGCATCAATAACGACGTGGACAAATATATCGACGCGCTGAAGGCCGAAGGGGCGGATATACTCGGCATGTCGGCGCTGCTGACCACGACTATGCCCTATATGAAGGTGGTGATCGATACTCTGGTCGAGACCGGCGCGCGTGACGACTATATCGTTCTGGTTGGCGGTGCGCCGCTGAACGAGGAATTCGGCAAGGCCATCGGGGCGGATGCCTATTGCCGCGATGCCGCCGTGGCCGTGGAGACCGCCAAGGAATTAATCATGCGCAAGCACAACCGTGGCGCGGACTGATGTTGAGTGACCGGCAACTGTCCGAACAGGGTCTGGAGGCGCGCGGAAATTCCTCGCGCCTTCTTTTGTTGGCCTGCGGGGCGCTGGCGCGCGAAATTCTGGCGCTCGTCGAGGTGAACGGCTGGGACCATATGGACTTGCAATGCCTGCCCGCCAAGCTGCACTTGACCCCCGAGCGTATCCCCGATGCGGTGGAGGCGGCGGTGGAGGCGGCGCGCAATACCTATGACGATGTGTTCGTGGTTTACGCCGATTGCGGCACCGGCGGTTTGCTGCAACAGCGATGCGAGGCGCTGGGGGTCAGGATGATCGACGGGCCGCATTGCTACAGTTTTTTCGAGGGGAACGAGACCTTCGCCGCCCACGCGGAACAGGAAATTACGGCCTTCTACCTGACCGATTTCCTTGTCCGGCAGTTTGACGCCTTCGTCTGGCGCCCGATGGGATTTGACCGTCATCCGCAACTGATCGACATCATGTTCGGCAATTATGAAAAACTGGTCTATCTGGCCCAGACCGAGAATCCCGATCTGGACCGGCAGGCCCGCGAAGCAGCAGAAAGGCTCGGTCTGGGCTATGAGCGCCGTTTCACCGGCTACGGCGATCTGGCCACGGCGCTCGCGACACTTCAGACGTAGTTGGCGCGGCTCAACCCGTATTTTGCCATCTTTTCATTGAGTGTCCGGCGGGGCAGAGCCAGCTCCTCCATCACCGAGGCAACAGATCCGCGATTGCGGCGCAGGGCGTTCTCGATCAGCATCCGCTCGAACGCTTCCACATGTTCCTTGAGGGGCTTTTCGCCCTTGCCCACGTTGCCGTCATGGATGCCCTCGTCGGCCAGCAGGGTGGCGATACCGCTCTCGCCGCGCCGTGCCTGAAGTACCGCGCGTTCCGCGAGGTTTTGCAACTGTCGGATATTGCCGGGCCAGGAGGCCTGCAACAGCGCCGCCGCGTCCTGCGCTGTCAGCTCCGGAACCTCGCAGCCGTAATCCTCGGCAAAGAGTTGCAGGAAACGGTTGAACAGGATCAGGATATCCTCGCCACGGTCGCGCAGTGTCGGGGTGACGATCTCCATACCGGCCAGTCTGTAAAACAGATCGGGTCGCAGGGCCTTTTGCGTTTCCTCGGCCGGTTGCGAGGAAACCGAAGTGATACGCACGACATGTCCATCGTCGGAATCGGCTTCCATCTTTTCGATGGCGGCCAGCAGTCGCGCCTGCAGGGTCTCGGGCAGAGAGTCGACATCCTCCAGACACAGGGTGCATGGTTCCGTCGCCGCCATCACCGGGCGGCTGTCGTCGTTGAGGGCAGGGCCGAACAGGCGGGCGGCGAGTTCTTCCTCGTTCAGCGCCGCGCAGTTCACTGCAATGAAGGGTTTGCCCTGACGGGTGCCGCAAGCATGGATGGCATGGGCGATCAGGCTTTTGCCGGTGCCGGTCTCGCCGGTGATCATCACATTGCCGTCTGCCTGCGCCAGATCGAGGATATCCTCGCGCAGTTTTTCCACCTCCGGCGAGTTTCCCATCAGCTTGCGCAGCAGGATAGAGCCGTCCGACAACTCGCGCCGTAGCGCCCGGTTGTCGAGCACAAGACGGCGTGAATCCAGCGCCCGGCGCACCAGTTCGGTCAGTTTTTCGGGATCGAACGGTTTTTCGATAAAATCCTGCGCACCGATACGCATGGCCTCTACCGCCATTTGCACATCGCCGTGGCCGGTAATCATGATGACCGGCAGTGCGGAATCCAGCGCATGCAGGCGTTTGAGCAGCTCCATTCCGTCCATTCCGGGCATACGGATGTCGGTCAGGACGATGCCGCGAAAATCCGCACCTATGGCGCCGAGAGCCGCATTGGCGGATTCAAAACAGACGGTTTTGAATCCCGAGAGCTCCAGCCACTGGCTGATTGAATCCCGCATATCGGATTCATCGTCGATAATGGCAACTTTCAACTTGTCAGACATTGTTACGCTTTTCCTTCCGGCGGCCCGTCCGCCCGTGGTAGTTTCAAATTAAATATCGCACCGACCGGAGTCGCATTGCGCCCGGTCAGCCTTCCGCCCATTTCCGAGGCAAAACCGGCCGAGATCGCCAGCCCCAGCCCGACGCCTTCGCCGGGTTTTTTCGTGGTCGAGAACGGCTCGAACAAGGCATCCACATCCTCGATTCCGTGGCCGTTGTCCTGCACGGACAGGTTTACCGTATCGTCAACGGTCAAGGTAATGACAATTTTCTTGTCTTCAACGTCTTTTACCGCATCAAGCGCATTGCGCAGCAGGTTGACGATGATCTGTTCCACCCGCACGGCATCGGCGCGCACCGGCACCGACCGGTCGGGAATGTTCTTTTCGATGCTCACCTGCGTTTGCCCCAGTTGCGGCGACATCATGGTCAGGGCCGAGGCAACGCATTCCCGCATGTCGATCACCTTGTCCTCGTTCTCGCTTTTGCGGGCGTGCGATTTGAGCTGGCGAGTAATGGCGCCCATACGCTCGATCAGGTCGTCGATACGCTGGAAACTGCTGAGCGCCTCGGCCGGGCGTTTGCGCTGCACCAGCAGTTTTGCACCTGCCAGATAGGTGCGCATGGCGGCGAGGGGTTGGTTCAATTCGTGACTGACCGCTGCCGACATCTGCCCCAGCGCCGCCAGTTTCGAGGCCTGTTCGAGACTTTGTTCGGCGGTTTCGAGGTCCTTCTCGGCACGCTGGCGTTGCTCGATCTCGGCCGACAGGCGAGCGTTGAGGCGGCGCAATTCGTCGGATTCCTGCCGGATTTCCACGGACTGGCGCTCCGTGCGCCGCGAGATCAGGAAGAACACCAGCGCGGCCAGCAACGACAGCCCCATCAGTTCCATCGCGATCACCGCATTGACCCGCGCCTGCACGTTCTCCAGCGAGGCGAAATAGCTGAGCTTCCAGCCCAGGAACCCGACCTTGGCCTCGCTGACCAGCAGGCGCTTGCCGTCGATATAGACAAAGGATTGCGGCCCGTCGGCGGTGTCCCCGCCAAACAGGCGCTCCGAAGCGGTCGGGCGATAGGCGGCGGAGAGCAACTCGTCAAGGGATATCTGGCGCCAATTCGTATCCGAGGCCAGCAGGATATCGCCAGTGGAATCATAGAGCACAACCTCGGTGCCGCTGCGCCGCCATATCTGTTCCTGCCGTTGCAAATCGACCTCGACCACGATCACGCCGATGGTGGAATTTCCGTCCTCGATCTTGCGGGCATAGAAAAACCCGCCGACCGTTCCGTCGCCCTGAATGGCCTGAAAAACCGTATCCGTTTCGCGCAGGGCGCGCACGAAATATTCGGGCTTTTCCGGCGTGCTGCCAATGATACGCCGGTCACTGGCGGCGACCACCCGTCCGTCAATATCGAGCAGCGCGATCGAGGCGGCTGCCAGATCCTCCTTCAGCGCGATCAGGCGCGGGGTGACATTGGAATAGTCGTTGGTCTGCAAGGCGGCGATCAGGCTGTTGTCGCGCGACAGCAGCAACGGAACATAGGCGGCGCGCTGTAGCGCCGAGGAAATGGAACTGGCATAAAGCCCCGCGCGTTCCAGCGACTGCTTGCGCTGCGCCTCGGTAAAGCGGTCGGTCAGAAAGCTGTTGGAAAACCACAGGACGGCAATAGTCACAGCCAGACCGACCCAGACCACGATCTGGCCCGGGCGGATTCTGCGGTTTTCCGGTGTGCGTGGCCAGAATGACTTCATCGCGCCAAGATAGGGGCTCTGTAACATTTGCTCAAGGTTCGTTGATGGGGTTTTGATTGGTCATCGGCGGAATTCCGTCATAGGTTGGCAACAGCTCAACAAAGGGGATCAACATGATTTATCACCGCCGTCCTTCGTGGATCATGAAGGAAAATACCGTTACCGACGAAGCCGTATTTCTGAACCGCCGCCAGATCATGGCCGGCATGGGGGCAGGGGCCGGTCTGGCGCTGCTCGGCACCGGTGCCGATGCGGCCATGACGCCGGAGTCGCCGTTTTCGCCGCGCCCCGGTTTGAACGGGGCCTTCGCCAATGCGGGCCGGGCGGTCACGGCAGAATCGATCACCAGCAAATATAACAATTTCTACGAGTTCGGCTCCAGCAAGCGGATTTCCCGCGAGGCGCAAAAACTGAATACCGACGACTGGGTGATCCAGATTGACGGTATGGTCAACAAACCGTTCAGCATCGGCATAGAGGACTTGTTGAAGCGCACCGGCACCGAGGAACGTATCTACCGCCACCGCTGCGTCGAGGCTTGGTCGATGGTGGTGCCGTGGATCGGCTTCCCCATGCGCAAACTGGTCGATCTGGCCCAGCCGACGTCAGGCGCGAAATACATCCGGTTCGAGACTTTCATGGACACCAAGGTCGCCAAGGAACAGAAAGCCAGCTGGTATCCGTGGCCTTACCGCGAGGGCTATACCCTGGCCGAGGCGCAAAACGACCTCGCCTTCATGGTGGTCGGCGCTTATGGCAAGGTGCTGCACAAACAGTTTGGCGCGCCCTTGCGGGT
>JALSHL010000006.1 GCA_026982255.1 Paracoccaceae bacterium
TGGCTGTCGGGCGGCGGTAATGCCCAGATCGCACTGGCGGGGTTCCACACCCTGTTCAATGTGCTCGGCGTATTGCTGTTCCTGCCCTTTATCCGGCCGTTCGAACGCCTGTTGCGCCTGCTGGTCCCCGAGAGCGGCCCGCCTCTGCTGCGACGCCTGGACGAGGGGCTGTTGCAGGATCCGGCGGCGGCGGTCGATGCGGTGACGGCGACGCTGCGCGATGTTTTGCAGGAATATGCCACGATCCTCGACGGGTTGTTGTCACAGGGGGGCGGGGTGCGCAACCTGCACCGGCGGCTGGCGGAGGCGGGGCACGCGCTCGACCGGACGCGGGACTATCTGGCGCAAATCCACACCGGCCCCGACATGGGGCAGGTGCATGCGCGCCATCTGGATGCGGTGCATGCGCTCGATCACCTGTATCGTCTGGCGCACCGCTGCCAGCAGGAAACGCGCATCGCTTTCCTGCATCAGGATGCGGAACTGGCGACCCTCGGGCGGCAATTGCATGGCGCGATCCTGCCCTTGCGGGACGGCCGGGTCTCCGAAACGGAGGAGCAGGCCCTCGACCGCCTGCAGGCGCATATGGAGGCCGAGCGCGAGACCTACCGCGCCCGCATGGTCGAGGATGCAACGCAGGCCGGTGGCGACGCCGATTCGCTGCTGCACAAACTGGACAGTGCGCGCTGGCTGCAACGGGTATCGCTCCACCTGTGGAGGATTACACACCACGTCAGAAACGCACAGGGTGATAGAGGGCCTGCGGCATAGTGCCCGAATGTCGTAGGTTACTGTAATATTATTGCGCCAAAATGCCCGATTTCGGATGATTTTGGCCGAATGTCGCCGAAACGACAGGGCGAAACTGTAGATATGCTAGATATCCCCCACCTGGAGTGTTTGACGAGTTGGGTAGACAAAGATTAGGGTTGGAATGACTCTATTTGGCTCGCAAGTGACCCTGAAATGTTTTGCCCTAAGGGCCCACGAACGATTTTGACGGTGATCTTGCTGGCTGGCTGCTTCGACAGGGAAGTTGGTGTTGCAATTCTCGGACATTCCCCGTTTCGCCGGCGGAAATACTCTACTTAAAGGCGTGCCCGACATGGCATTCACTCCAGGACCTCCCCCTACAATGTCGCGACGGAGCGAGCATGAAAAATAGCGCCCGTTTCCCGCATCTGCTGAAATCCGGCGTGCTGCACGATCTGCCCCGCGATTTCCGCACCGATTTTGTCGACCGCTGCACCGTGCAGTTCTTCGAGGAGCCCGAGGTCATCCTGACACAGGGGGAGCCGTCCCCCGGCATGTTCCTGATTGCACACGGAAATATCGAGATTATATACCTCGGGCGCGACGGCCAGCGGACCTTCCTTGCCCGTGCCGCTGCCGGTGCGATTGTTGGCGAGGCCGAGGCAATCGCCGACCAGATATGCGCTGCTACCTGCGAAACCACGGCGAATACCACCCTGCTGTTCTGCCCGAAACCGCTGTTGATGGAGAGCCTCTCCTCGGTGCAGTTCGTCAAGAATCTGGCGGCGGTTTTTCATGGCCACCTGCTGCAACTGAACTATTTCAAACTGGTGGACCGCTACAGCCCCGTCGATGACCGGCTTTGCGCCTATCTGCTGATGTTTTCCGAGCGCAACACGAAAATCTATGACACGCAGGCCTATCTTGCCAGCGTGGTTGGCTGTTCCCGCCAGACGGTGAACCGCGAGTTGGGCAAGCTGCGAGAGCGGAAAATTATCGACATCCGCAAGGGCGTGATCGAGATTCTGGATCGCGAGAAGCTCGAATCCTTCCTGAAAATCTGATTGTCCGCGCCCCGTTGCGACCACAATTCACGAAAAAAATCCACAAATTGCCACATTTCCGCCCTCTTGGGGTCGCGATTGCCCGTCATATACTTGATGCGAGCAGGACGCCCGTAACGATTGCACGAGTAATCAGTATGCCTTGTTCGCACCGGCGGCGCCCACCGGAGTAGATGTGATTTATCGAGTCGGCGCAGTATTACCGTAACAATTTATCCCGTTGATTATTTCGTCGTATAGATGAAATACCCGATAGCCGCGGCCAGCAGTGCTGCGGCTATCGACGCAAATACGATCTTCATGGTGGAATACGGACGTTCGCCCTTGACGGTGCCGGTGCGGGCGTTGACCACGAAACGATAGGTCTTGCCGCGGTATTTGTAGGCTGCCATCCAGACCGGCAGCAGCACATGCTTGAAGGTCACATCCCTGATCGTGGTTTCCAGACTGTCGATCCGCTGCCGGTCACCGCCGATGTCGAATCGCACGTCGCGCCGGATGCGCTGGTCCATGATCTGCCGTGCCTCGACGAAGCCTTCTTCCAGCGTCACGGTATAGCCCTCGGCCTTGAAACCGGCCAGATATTCCGGGTTATACGGCTCCAGCGCCGACAGGTCCCACGGTTCCAGCGCGTCGGTATATTTCTTCGGCAGGCTTTTGGAGGCCAGCACCAGCACATCGTCGAAGAAGCGCGCCACACGCCCCGAAACACTGCGCCAGCGGATTTTCTGCACGCGCCGCGTGGTGCGCTTTCCATCCACCATCACCGTTTGCGTGACATAATAGATCGTGCCGCGCTGCCCGCGATAGCGTGTTTTGGTGTCGGCGTCATAGGTCCAGTAGGGGACATATATCCCGTCCATCCGCCGTCCCGCGCGGGCGTATTCCTTCAACCCGTTCGGTGCGAACCACAATCGGCCGAGCCAATCATTCATCGCCGCGCGCGCCTGTTTTTCCGACAGGGCAAAGGGCAGCACGCCCTTGGGCTTGATATGACGGCTGGTGCCGGTGCCGATGACAATCGGCGTGGCACAGAACGGACATTCGCTGGCGTGGTCGTTGCTCGCGAACTCGATCTCGGCACCGCAGTTGGTGCATTTGGTCGAGCGGACTTCCTCCATCTCGGCCTCGGGCAACTCGGCCGCCAGCGCCTGGTTAAAGTCCAGTTCGGCAATCGAGGCCGCCCGCCACGGGCTGTCGTCGATGACCTCCGTATGGCCGCAGTAGTCGCAGACCATTTTCGCCGAAGCGGGGTCGAAACGCATATCCGCGCCGCATACCTCGCAAGGGAAACGGTGTTCTTCGTCGTCAACCGTGGTGCTGCCGGTTGTCTGTTCGTCAGCCATTGTTCAAGCCTTGTTGTGCCGGGTCCTAGTCTGCAGCGGGGGCGGGCGGCGGCGGGGGCGGCGGCATGACGGTGAACAGCTGCGCCAGTTCATCGATGTCACCGGCTTTCTGCCAACCGTCCTGACCGGGGGTCCAGACCATAGTGTCGCGGCTAAAGGCATTGTCCTGTGCCATGCGCCCCAGCGCCGCGCGAGAGAACGGCCCCTTGGTGGCACCGTTTTCCGCGATATGCCAGACCTTTTCCGGCGGGGGCGGCGGCGGAGCGACCGGTGCGGCGGCGGGGGCCTGTTGCGCGCCCATGCCCTGCGCCATCTGGCCGGCCATCGCCATGCCCATCCCCATGCCAAGCCCCTCGCCCATACCGCCACCGGCGGGGTTCTTGGCCGCTTCGGTCATCGCTTCGGCGGCAGAGAATTGCGTATAGCGGCCCAGATCGCCGATCACACCCATCGAGGTCCGCTTGTCCATCGCTTCCTCCACCGCGGGCGGCAGCGAGATGTTCTCGATATAGAAGGCCGGCATTTCCAGCCCGAACTCCGCCAGTTCCGGCGAGACCTTCGCCGCAATCAGCTTGCCGAGGTCCATGGTGTTTGCCGCCATGTCCAGCACCGGAATCCCGCTCGCCGCCAGCGCGTTGGAAAAACGCGCCACGATGATATTGCGGATCTGGTAGCTGATCTCGTCCGTGGTGAATTCGCCATCTGTGCCGACGATCTCCGTCAGGAAGCGCCCGGGGTCCTTCACGCGGATGGTGTAGGTGCCGAAGGCCCGCAGGCGCACGGGGCCGAATTCCGGATCGCGGCACATGATCGGGTTCTTGGTGCCCCATTTCAGGTCCTGGAACCGCGTCGTGTTAACGAAATAGATTTCCGACTTGAACGGGCTGTTGAAGCCGTGGTCCCAGCTTTGCAGCGTTGTCAGGATCGGCATGTTGTTGGTTTCCAGCATATACATGCCGGGGCTGAACACATCGGCCAGTTGCCCCTCGTGGATAAAGACGGCGGCCTGCCCCTCGCGCACGGTCAGCTTGGCGCCGTATTTGATGGCGTTGCCCTCGCGTTCGAACCGCCAGACCAGCGTGTCGTTGGTGTCGTCCGTCCATTCAATGACATCGATAAATTCGCCGGAAAGAAAATCAAGAATACCCATCTGGAACCTCGTTAGTTGGGATTGCCCAGAGCGCGGGCGGCGTCGCGGGCGATCTCGGGCAATAATGGCATAACGTCTGCTGCTTTCATACCAGCGCGCAAGCGCGGATCATACAGCATTTTAAGCAAAATTTCGTCATGCAGGGTTAAAAAGGCGAACTCCTCGTCATCGTTGAAAATCGAGGGGCGCGCCGTGGGGCTGTCGTTGGGCAGGCCGAGCGCCTGCGCCATTTCCTCGTGCACGCAGGACTGGCGCATGAGGTCGCTGTGCTCGGCCTTGACCAGGATCAGCGAGAAATCGTAAACGCCGGGGTTGCTGTCCGACGGGAAGGCAAACGCGGCGCAAAAGGTGTTGGGCGGGCTTTTCGCGATAGCATCGACCACCGCCGGTTCCACCCGCGGATAGCGCGCCGCCAGTGTTTCGGCATATTGCGCCCGCTCGGCCGCGTCCAGAAACAGCACCACCATATTGGCCCGCGCTTCCGGCGCAAGGCGCATGTCCAGTCCGGTGACAGCGGCCAGGCGGCGGGTAAAATCGCGCACCATGGCTGTATCGCGTTTTCGCTGGCCTTCGGGCACGGAGGCCCCCGCCACGACAGCCACGCGCACCGGCGACTCCCAGCGCCGCAACATGGCAGGGGTGGCGCCGGCAACGAAGCGCCCGCCGCGCACGCTGTATTCGTCATAAAGCGCGATACGGACGAAATCCTCCTGCAACTGGGCATAGGTGAACGGGGCGTCGGCCGGTTCTGTATCCGTGCGCAATTTTCCCTGCGCCAGCATGTTTTCCTCGGCGACGCGGTAATAGGCGCGCAAATCGCCGTCACCGGGGGCGGTGGCGACACAGCCGGCCAGCAGGGCCGGCAGCGCGAGGCGCATAAATGTGCGAAACTTGTTCAAACGCTCCCCCCGAGGGAATGGTGCCGGCCCACAGGTATTGCGGGCCGGTCAAGGTATCTAGTCGGAGACACTCTCGCCGACGTTGGCGCCGGTGCCGGTAGCCTTGGCCTTGGCGGCGGCGAGGGTGTTTTTCAGTTCCTCCTCCATCACTTTCAGCTCTTTCTCGGCTTCGGCGCGCTTGGCCTTGCCTTCGTCGGCGATACGCAGGGAATCCTCGATGGTTTCGATCAGGTCGGCGTTGGCCTGTTTGACCGCCTCGATGTCGAAGACGCCGCGTTCCATTTCCTCGCGGATGACCTTGTTGGCCTCCTTGAGGTTGGCGGCGTTGGATTTCAGCAACTCGTTGGTCAGGTCGTTGGCATCGCGCACCACCTCGGCCGCATCGCGCGAGCGGCTGATGGTGACGGCCTGTGCCAGCTGCGTTTCCCACAGCGGAATGGTGTTGACCAGCGTCGAGTTGATCTTGGTGACCAGCGACTTGTCGTTTTCCTGCACCAGCCGGATGGAAGGCAGCGACTGCATGGTCACCTGGCGGGTCAGTTTCAGGTCGTGGACCCGGCGCTCCAGATCGTCGCGCGCCGAGCGCAGATCGCGCAACTCCTGCGCCTTGATCACCGCTTCGTTTTCGGGGGCTTCCGCGACCGCCTTTTCCATGGCCGGAATGTCGTTTTCGTCCAGCAGCCGGATTTTTTCCTCGCCTGCCGCGATATAGAGCGCCAGCTCGTCATAGAAATCCAGCGTCTTTTCATAAAGTTTGTCGAGCGACTTGATGTCCTTGAGCAGGATCGTCTCGTGTTCCAGCAACTGGTCCGAGATATTGTCGATCTGCGTCTGCACGGTTTCGTATTTCGCCATGAATTCGGCCATCGGCTTGGCCTTGCCCATCAGGCGTTCCCACCAGCTCAGCTTGCGGTTCGGGTCCAGTTCGTCGACCGAGAAACCGCGGATCGAGGTGACCATCTCGCGCAGGGCATTGCCTGCCGGTCCCACGTCCTTGTTGCGCACGCCCGAGAGCATCTCCTGCGAGATTTCCTGCAATTCCGCCTGTGCGCCGGAACCGAAGCGGATGATCGACTGGGTGTTACCCATGTCCAGTTCGCCCATGCGTTTCTCGATTTCGGCCTTTTCCTCGGCGCTGGCCTGATCGACCATGATCAGATCGCCCTTGGGCTCGGGCAGCAGGGTGGCGGTTACCGCCTCCACTTCTTTCAGGGTTGTTTCGGCCTTGGCACGAATATCCTCGGACATAATTGTCTCCTCTTTAGCGGGCGCGCAGCCCATCCTGTTGTAGTCGTTCTCTCAATACTTCGATTTCAATATCCAGATCGCTGCGGTCGTCGAGCAGCAATGTCTCGCGCTGGGCGTTGAACCTGCTTTCCAGATCGTCGATCAGCGCCACATATTCGGTGCGCGCCTCGATATTGCGGTCCTTGCTGTAGAGGTCCGCGAACTTCACGGTCGCATCCCGCGCCCCGTTCAGATAGACACCGAGGAATTTCCGCGCCCGCGTCAGGTCGCGCGGGTCCTCCTCCACCTGCCGGAACATCTCGCGCACGGCGGCCGAGAGGCTTTCGATGCGCGCCTGCAATGTCCGGTCGCCGAAACGCGCGGCGGCGGCATTGATCTCGGCCAGCGTTGCCTCGGCCTTCTCGATTGCCTTTGCGGCGCGTTCGGCATCGAAGGCGTTGTAATCGGTGATACCTTTTTTCTTCATCGGATCCAGCCCGAAGCTGGCCACATGCGCCCCCGCGGCAATGACCCCGAACAGCACCGAGGTCACCAGCGGCTGCCCCCAGCCGAGCCAGCTTGCCAGTGCCACACCGGCGCCGGTCAGCACGGCGGCGAAAGCCTTGCGCGGGATGGCGGGGGGGCGGGCGATCTTGCGTTCGTTATAGGCGTCCTCGGCCTTCAGCCCCTCGCGCAGCAGCCACGGCGAC
>JALSHL010000007.1 GCA_026982255.1 Paracoccaceae bacterium
CGTGCCGAGCTTTCGAAGGAGCTGGAAGGCTTCACCGTGGATGACGAGGACCTCTGCGGTTACCTGATGTATCCCAAGGTGTTCCTCGATTACATGGGCCGCCACCGCGACTACGGACCCGTGCGCACCCTGCCGACCAGAACGTTCTTCTACGGCATGGAACCGGGCGAGGAAATCTCGGCCGAGATCGATCCCGGCAAGACGCTGGAGATCCGCCTGCAGGCCGTCGGCGACACCAACGAGGACGGCGAGGCCAAGGTGTTCTTCGAACTCAACGGCCAGCCCCGCAACATCCGCATCGCCAACCGCAAGGTCGCGGCGACCACGGCGAAACGGCCGAAGGCGGAGCTTGGCAACCCGAACCACATCGGCGCCCCCATGCCCGGCCTGATCGCCACCGTCTGCGTCAGTGCGGGGCAGGCGGTCAAGGAAGGCGATATGCTGCTGACCATCGAGGCGATGAAAATGGAAACCGGCATCCACGCCGACCGCGACGGCACGGTCAAGGCCGTGCATGTCAACGCCGGATCGCAGGTGGACGCCAAGGACCTGTTGGTGGAACTGGAGTAGGGAACCGGATTTCGGACTGTTGCAATAAATTCACTTACCCGTGCGGTTGATTTTTACTTCAGTCTGGAAACAAAACATTGCGAGGTCCGATCCCATGCAGAAAATCCTCGTCTTCACCGATATGCACATCCGCGAGGCCGGTCAAACCATCCGGGACATCGAAACCCTCGACCGCTTTGCCGGGGGGCTGGAACATGCCCTGCGCCGGCACCCCGACGCGGAACGGATTGTTCTGATGGGGGACCTCGCAAATTCCGGCAAGATCGCGGAATACGAGCGGCTGAAGCCCTTGCTCGATGCCTGCCCGATCCCCGTTTCGCTGATGCCCGGCAACCACGACAACCGCGACAATCTGCTGGCGGTGCTGCCGGATACGCCGACCAGCGGCGGCTTCCTGCAAACCGTGGCCGATGCGGGGGATACGCGGCTGATTATGCTCGACACGCTCGACGGCCCGCCCTATCGCAACGACCACCACTCCGGCGTTCTGTGCGACGACCGCATGGCGTGGCTGCGTGCTGCGCTCGATGACGCCCGCGACCGCCGCGTGCTGGTGTTCATGCACCACCCGCCGGTTGCGGTCGGGCTGGACGGGATGGATGCGATCCGCCTGACCAACGACCGTGCATTCCTCGATCTGGTCAAATCCTACCCGAACGTCGCCCATATCTTTACCGGCCACCTGCACCGCACGGTCTCGGGCAATGTCGAGGGGTTGGGCTTCACCGTGGTCAAAAGCACGGCGATCCAGACACCGCTGGTGCTGGAGGGGCAGGGAGCCTCCATGTCCACGACTGGGCCGGGGGCCTATGGACTGATCCTGCTGACCCCGCAAAGCGTCGTCATCCACACCGAGGATTTCCAGATGGCCGGGGAGGACGTGCCGCCGTATCGCGACGCCCTCCCCGAATAGCGTTTACATCCCGCGGGATATCTTCACCATGCCGACGCTTTCGGCAACGGCGGTGATTTTCTTCGTGCCCTCGTCATTGCCGATATCGTAGCGGTCGAGAGAGACAGTCACCTCGTGTCCCGCACTCACATCGGCCACGGCGGTAACGTAGTTGTCCGGCACCATCGTCGGGGCGATCATTGCCAGAATCCGCAGCGTAGTCGCCTCGGTTTCCACCTCGAACGTTACGGAATCGCCCGGCGCCAACAGCACACCCGGAGGGCCGTCCATCCCGTGCCCGACACCGGCCATATTCATGCCGATCGCCTCGACCAGTTTTGCCGGATCTCCGGTCAGGATCTGGTCTTCGGCCTCGGGGGTCACATAGCCTCCCGTGAAGATAAATTTATCGTTCTCCGCACCGGTCACCACGATCGGAGCCAGCAGTTCCTCCGACAGGGTATTGGTTACGGTAACCGTGTAGGTTTCGGCCAGCGCGGCTCCGCCGCCCAGCGCAAGGGCCAGTGCAGTAGCGAGCAGTTTTTTCATTTTGTTTTCCTCATGTGTTGATCGACCCGGAATTGGGATACCGGTGTCTATGTCGCAGGAAAAACCGGTTGACCAATAAACTTGCCTGAGCTTCGCGTGAGGGTTTGTGATGCAACAGAATTCACGGAGAATTCAGGCCTGCGCCCTACGCTTTCAAACAAGGGGCAAAAGCCGTGGCATGCTGTTTTGCAAGCCTGACATCATGTCAAAACCGCGTGAAAAACAAATCGGGGAATAAATGCGTTGAAGGCATATTTTCCTCTTGTGCATCGTTTTTGATTCCGTGTATATCGACCTCACCCAAGGAAGCGGGCGTAGCTCAGGGGTAGAGCGTCACCTTGCCAAGGTGAATGTCGTGAGTTCGAATCTCATCGCCCGCTCCAGTTTCTCTCCATCGTGAAAGTCGTTTAGCAGACTGTCTATGGCGGTTTCTGGCGTGTCACTCGTGCTTGAATTATGTTCGGAAACGACTATCTTTCAGGAACAGTATCAAGAGCGGGGCTTGCGCCCACACCAACCTGCCATGATCCGGCAAGGTGGTTCCCGAAAGGGGATACGGCCAACAGGCAAAACAGGGTCGTAGCGGATTGCCGGTCTTCGCCATAACCGAAGGAGACGAATCCAGTGCAAAACCCGCCCCGAACTCCGCAAAAACCCGAAGGATTCCGGCATATCCTGTCTTTCAGAGACGATACCGGACGCGCGCCGATCGAGTTGTGTGTCCTCAAGGGTCTGGACAAACTTCACGATCCCAGATCGTCTATGCTTATAATGCATCACAAACTCCGCTGCGGACAGGTCGCCCTGTATATCCGGCATGGAAACTTCGAGCAGACGCGCAGGTTTCCGAGGGGAACGGTGGTTTTCATAAGCAAATTCTGCAGCAATCTCACGGCGAATTTCGAGGCCGCGTTTCCCTACATGCTGGAATATGCCCGTGAAAACGGCATTGAAATCGATCCGGAGCAGATTCCGGAAAAGCCGGTCGTGTGAACGATTTCTTAACCATTGGCGCGTATAACCCTCCTCGCTAGGCGGGACTTAAAACGTCCATTCGGGTTATCGCGTCAGGCAAATGAAATTCCAACCAATGGCAGGCCCGATGTTCGGGCGTCTATTGGCAACAGACGGTCCGAACGCCTGGCGTCGGGCACCTGACGCGATAATCCTCTCGCTGACCGGACCTCGTTTAACCCGCAATGGTCCAACCCCGGTTCGAAAGCCGAACCTCCCGAGAATAACCGGCAAAATGGTGCGGAATCCTTCCGGTCGCCATATTTTTTGTGCGCCGGATCCTATTCCGCCATCAATACCGGCACGGTCATCTGGCTCAGGATCGACTCCGTCACGCCGCCAAAGGCCCGTTCACGCAGGCGCGAATGGCCATAGGCCCCCATCACCAGCAGATCGGCGCCGTTGTCGGACAGGTAGTTCAGGATCACCGTATCCACCGAAAGCTCCGGCGCGACCTGATAATCCACCGTCGCATTGACCCCGTGCCGCTTCAGATGCGCGGCGATATTCTCGCCCTGTTTGCCGCCGAACTCCGACCCGCGCTCGCGGGGATTGACCACCAGCACCGTGACCTCGCCGCGCCCCTGCAACAGCGGAATGGCATCGTTGACCGCGCGCACGGCCTTCTTGCCACCGTCCCATGCGATCACCGCCTTGCGGATTTTCATCTCCGGTCGCCCGATATAGGGCACGACATAGACCGGTCGCCCGGAATCCTGCAACACCCCGTCCATCAGCGATTCATGGAATGCGCGGCCCTGTTCCTTCGGGTCCGGCTGTCCGACAAAGGTCAGGTCCGCGTGTTTCGAGAAAAACGCCAGCCGTGCCGGCGCCTTGCCCGCCGGACAGCGAATGGTGCGGCTGATGAAATCGACACCGGCGGCGGCCGCGGCCGTCTCGAATTTCGCGACGGCGCTCTTGGCTGCCTGCTGCACCAGCGCCTGCTGCTGTTCCGTCAGGCTCGACGGAATGTCGATGCCGATGTAGGTAGAGATCGTCGACTCCAGCGCCAGCGCAATGCCGGTCACCAGCGCATCGTGCCGTTTGGCCAGCGCAACCGCCGCACCCACCCGCGCCACGCAGGCTTCGCTGTCATCGATATGGACGAGAATATTTTTATAGGCCACGGCGACTCTCCTTTGCTGTTCCGTCCGTGGCATAGCACCGAAACCGCAGGGGAATAATGACCGAGATCAAACCGGTTCAAAGGATGTGTTTGATAGGAAAAACAATCAGAGAGTGGTACGCCCTAGGGGAATCGAACCCCTCTTTCCAGAATGAAAATCTGGCGTCCTAACCGATAGACGAAGGGCGCGTGCCACTCTCTGTGAGGGGGCTTTTACGGATTGTCGGGTGACTCTGCAAGAGGGTTTTTTGCGATTCCGGTGAAATTTTTCGTCACGCTTCGGCCACGTCCTCGAGCTTCAGTTTCGCCTTGCGCCGCCCGCCCCATTCGTCGATTTCCAGCCGTCCGGCCACATGGAATGCCCGCCCGCCGTGGTTTTCCAGAATCGGCCCGATTGGTCCTTCGTAGGCGCGAAAGGCGATGGCGTCTATGCGCCCGCCGGAACTGTCGGTCAGCGTCAGGCGCAAATGCGATTCCCCCGCGCGTTTGGCAAAGGCCACGCGCGCCGCCGGAATGGCAAAGCGCGGCGCTGGCGAGGCCGCGCCGAACGGCCCCGCCGCCTCCAGACTTTCGATCAGCTCCACCGTGGCGCTGCCCGCCGCCACCAGCCCGTCGATACGCAAATCCGCCGGTCCCGCTTCGGCCGCACCCTGTTTTTCCAGCAACTCCGTCAGCCGCTGCATCGCCGGTTCCAGCATGTCGCGCGCCACCGTCAGACCGGCGGCCATCTTGTGTCCGCCGCCCTTGAGCAACAACCCCTCGCGCGCAAGCCGCGAGATCGCGTTGCCGAGGTCCACCCCGTTGACCGACCGGCCCGAGCCTTTACCCTCGTCCCCGTCCAGCCCGATGACCACGGCGGGGCGGTTGAAGGCCTCTTTCAGGCGGCTGGCGACGATGCCGACCACGCCGGGGTGCCAGCCCTCGCCGGCGGCCCAGACCAGCCCGCGCTCCACGCCGCGCGCCTCCGCCTGTTCTGTGGCTTGCGCCAGCACTGTGGCCTCGATATCGCGCCGCTCGGTGTTGAGCGCATCCAGCCGCTCCGCCAGCGCCGCCGCCTCGGCCGGATCGTCCGTCGCCAGCAGCCGCGCGCCGAGGTCCGCCGCCCCGACCCGTCCGCCGGCATTGATCCGCGGCCCCAGCAGATAGCCGAGGTGATAGGTCGCCGGTGCGGTATTCATCCGCGCCACCTCGCCCAGTGCCACCAGTCCGACACGGCGACGCTGCGCCATGACCTTCAGCCCCTGCACCACCAGCGCGCGGTTGAACCCGACCAGCGGCGCCACATCGGCCACTGTCGCCAGCGCCACCAGATCGAGCATCGCCAGCAGGTCCGGCCCCGTCACCCCCTTGCCGCGCAGCAGCCGGTTGACGGCGGCCAGCATCAGGAACACCACACCGGCGGCGCAGAGATAGGACAGGTCGCCGGATTCGTCCTGCCGGTTCGGGTTCACCACGGCCACAGCCTCGGGCAGGGTCTCGCCGCCCAGATGGTGGTCCAGCACGATCACATCCACACCCGCCGCCCTGACCGGCTCGTGGCTGAGCGTGCCGCAATCGACCGTCACGATCAGGTCGTGACCGGCGCCGAGCATCGCCATCGCCTCGTTGTTCGGGCCGTAGCCCTCGTCGATCCGGTCGGGAATATAGAGCGTCGGCGTGATCCCCATCTGCCGCAGCCAGACGATCAGCAGCGCCGCCGAGGCCCCGCCGTCCACGTCGTAATCGGCAAAGACCGCGATCCGCTCGCGGTTCTCCACCGCCGTCAGAAAGCGTTCCGCCGCCTTGTCCATGTCCCGCAGGCTGGACGGATCCGGCATCAGCGCGCGCAAGGAGGGCGTCAGGTATTCCGGCACTTCTTCGGGTGCGACCCCGCGTTTTGCCAGCAGGGTGCCAAGCACCGCGGGCACATTGTTCAACTGCGCAATCGCCTCGCCAAGGCGTTCCTCCTCGGCCGTCGGGCCGATCCAGCGCCGCCCCGTGGCGGATTTTTCCACACCCAGAAACGCCATTCAGACCACCACTTCCTGCGCCACTTGCGCGCCGACCCCGAACACCTGTTTATAGCGCGCGACCTCACCCGCCGGACCCATCGCCTTGGCCGGATTGTCCGACAGCTTGACGGTCGGGCGCCCGTTGGCCGAAACCGCCTTGCACACCAGCGAGAACGGATCGAGCGCATCGCCCGCCAGCCCGCGGAAATCGTTGGTCAGCAGCGTGCCCCAGCCGAAGCCGACCTTCACCCGCCCGCCGAATTGTTCCTGCAATGCTATAATCCTGTCCACATCCAGCCCGTCGGAAAAAATTACCCGTTTGCTCCGCGGATCCTCGCCATGCGCCCGCCACCAGTCGATCGCCTGTTCGGTCCCGTGCGCCGGATCGCCGGAATCGATGCGGATGCCGGTCCATTTCGCCAGCCAGTCGGGCGCGTTTTTCAAAAACCCTGTGGTGCCGTAGGTGTCCGGCAGGATGATGCGCAGATTGCCGTCGTGTTCGCGCTGCCAGTCCTCCAGAACCCTGTAGGGGGCCGCGGCCAGTTCCGTATCGTCGCGCGCCAGTGCCGCGTAAACCATCGGCAGTTCATGCGCGTTGGTGCCGATGGCCTCCAGCTCGCGGCGCATGGCGATCAGGCAGTTGGATGTGCCGGTGAAGCGGCCTCCCAGCCCCTCCTGCATCGCCTGCACGCACCAGTCCTGCCACAGGAAACTGTGTCGCCGCCGCGTGCCGAAATCGGCAATACCGAGGTTTTCCAGCCCGCGCAGCCGTTCGATCTTCTCCCACAGGCGGGTGGTGGCGCGGGCATAGAGCACCTGCAACTCGAACCGCCCCATGTCCTTCAGCACGGCGCGCGAGCGCAGTTCCGAGATCACCGCCAGCGCCGGAATTTCCCAGAGCATCACCCCGGGCCAGGCCCCCTCGAACGTCAGTTCATACTGCCCG
>JALSHL010000008.1 GCA_026982255.1 Paracoccaceae bacterium
TTCTCGTCTCTTACTCGGCCGGTTCCGGCGGGTAATGGGCGTCGAAATCTTCTTCGATAGTTGCAGGCGGGGTTTTCGGTTTCTCGATCAGTCCCAGAACAGGCAGGATGACCAGGAAATACGCAAACCAGTAGATCGAGCCGATCAGCGAAATCGTCGAATACGGCGGTTCGGCTGGCTGCGCACCGGCCCACATAAGCACCATGAAGTCGAGCGCAAGCAACCAGAAGAACCACTTGAACATCGGACGATAGGTACCGGAGCGGGTGC
The DNA here is from genome assembly GCA_026982255.1 of Paracoccaceae bacterium. Classification (GTDB taxonomy): domain Bacteria; phylum Pseudomonadota; class Alphaproteobacteria; order Rhodobacterales; family Rhodobacteraceae; genus NORP23. Next base: position 271 of record JALSHL010000008.1, read on the forward strand.
GGCTTGTGTCAAGCCACGGCACCAGCGCCATCACGAAAATGGCCCCGAACATCGCGATCACACCGAAGAATTTGGCGTCGATGATACCCCCGGAAATGAAGTGGAAGAACTGCACAATCCAGACATCGGCGGTAAAAGCGCGCAAGATGGCGTAGAACGGCAGGTAATACCATTCCGGCACGATATGCGCGGGCGTCGAAAGCGGGTTGGCCATGCGATAGTTGTCCGGATGGCCGAAGTAGTTCGGCATGGTCCAGATAACAGCGACAAAAACCGCCAGCACAACAACCAGTGCAAACAGGTCCTTGATCACGAAGTAGGGCCAGAACGGAAGCGTATCCTTTTTGACCTCTTCGCGTGATCCGCGACGCACCTCGACACCGGTCGGGTTATTGTTACCCGTGGTATGGAAAGCCCAGATGTGAACCGCAACCAGCCCGACAATGACGAAGGGCAACAGGTAATGCAGCGAGAAGAACCGGTTCAGTGTGGCGTTATCCACCGACGGCCCGCCCAGAAGCCAGGCCTGGATCGGCTCGCCAATGAACGGAATGGCGCCGAACAGACCGGTAATAACCGTTGCACCCCAGAAGGACATCTGGCCCCATGGCAGAACGTAGCCGAGGAAACCCGTGGCCATCATGGCCAGATAGATCAGCATGCCGATGATCCACGTCACCTCGCGCGGGGCCTTGTAGGAACCGTAGTAGAGGCCGCGAAAAATGTGGATATACACAGCCAGGAAGAACAGCGAGGCGCCGTTCATGTGGGTGTATCGAATGGCCCAACCGGCGTTCACGTCACGCATGATACGCTCGACCGAGGCAAACGCCATATCGACGTTCGGCGTATAGTGCATTGCCAGAACGACGCCGGTAATAATCTGCAGAACCAGCGTGAAGGCCAGAACAATGCCCCAGATCCACCACCAGTTAAGGTTTTTTGGCGTCGGGATCATCAGCGTGTTATACGCCAGTTCGACAATCGGAAGACGCTCGTGAAGCCATTTCTCGAAACGCGTCTTCGGCTCGTATTTATCGTGCGGGATACCGCTCATGGTGCCCTCCCTCAACCCAGTTTGATGACAGTGTCGGACAGGCGAGCTGTCTTCGGCACCAGAAGATTAAGCGGCGCAGGCCCCTTGCGAATGCGGCCGGCGGTGTCGTAGTGCGACCCGTGGCACGGGCAGAACCAGCCACCGAAATCACCGGCCTCGCCGATCGGAATACATCCCAGGTGGGTGCAGACACCGATCATGACCAGCCATTCGCCGGCCTCGTCCAGAGTACGGTTCTGGTCGGATGCATCGGCATCCGGGCCCAGATTGAGGTTCTGCGCGGTCGGATCGGGCAATTCCTCCGTCTTGACCGCGCGGCCCATCTCGATTTCTTCGGGGGTGCGCCGGCGGATGAATACGGGCTTGCCGCGGAACTTCACCGTCAGTTGCTGTCCGACTTCGACATCGGCGATATCGACCTCGATAGACGCCAGCGCGCGCACTTCGGCGCTTGCGTTCATCTGGTCAATGAGCGGCCAAACCGCAGCGCCTGTCGCGACTGCACCGGCCGAGGCTGTCGCAACATATAGAAAGTCGCGACGCGATCCTGTGTCTTCTGCTTGAGACAAGAGATACTCTCCCCCTTGTGTCGCCCCGGAATTGAGGCTGAAAAAAATACCGGGCCCACCGGAATGGCAGACTTGATCGGTGTTGGAATACACTTGCAATCGCCGCTGGTCCAGCGGACTTTGCGCCGCAGTAGGAAATGATTGGGAAAAAACAAGTAATGTCTGTGAAATTGGCCGCTTTCCAGCCGGATATCGCCCAGAACCTCGGCAGCATGATTCGCCTCGGTGCCTGCTTCGACGTGCCTCTGGAGGTGATCGAGCCCTGCGGGTTCCCTTTCTCGGTGAAAACCCTGCGCAGATCGGCCATGGATTACGCCGATATCGCGAATATTACCCGTTACGACTCATGGGAGCACTTTCTGGCGGAGCGGAACAGCGGACGTATCGTGTTGATGACCACCGAAGGGGCGACCCCGCTCTGGGATTTCCGCTTCCGGGCCGGAGATACCATACTGATGGGCCGCGAGAGCGCCGGCGTGCCGGAAACGGTCCGCACCCGGGCCGATGCCGCCGTCCTAATCCCGATGCCGGGTGGCGGGCGGTCGCTGAATGTGGCGATGGCCGCAGGCATGGCCGTGGCCGAGGCCCTGCGTCAGCTGCGCGCGTAGATATCCTCGTAACGGACGATGTCGTCCTCGCCCAGATAGGCGCCGCTTTGCACCTCAATCAGGTGAAGATCCACTTTGCCGGGGTTTTCCAGCCGGTGAACCTCGCCCAGAGGGATATAGGTGGACTGGTTTTCGCTCAACAGGGTTTCGGTCTCGCCAATGGTGACGAGCGCCGCGCCGGTGACCACCACCCAGTGTTCGGCGCGGTGGACATGACTTTGCAGCGAGAGCTTCGCCCCCGGTTTCACCATAATCCGCTTGACCTGGAAACGGCTGCCGACCGAAAGGGTTTCATACCAGCCCCAAGGGCGATAGCAGCGGGGAAACTCGACGGCCTGTTTGGCACCGGCATCCTGTAGTTGCTGCACGGCCAGCTTGACGTCTTGCGAACGGTCCATATCGGCCACCAGAACCGCATCTCCGGTTGCAACGACAACAATATTGTCCAGGCCGATGCCGACCAGTTCGATATCGGAATCATCGGTGCGCAACAGTGTATTGTTGCAGTCTATCGCCCGTGCGCTGCCGGTAATAGCCACGCCCGAGGCGTCCGGTGTGCTTTCCTGCCAGACGGTTTTCCACGAGCCGAGGTCGTTCCAGCCGGAATCCAGCGGCACGACCAGCCCGCCGGAAACACGCTCCATGATAGCGTAGTCCACCGAAATATCGGGACTGTCGGTATAGGTTTCGGACAGGCGGACGAAATCGAGGTCCTTGACGGCCTCGTCCACCGCCTTTTGCACCGGCGGAATGACATCGGGAGCGAATTCCCCGAAAGCACGGATCACAGCAGCGACGGAAAAACAGAAGCTGCCGGAATTCCACAGGAACCGGCCCGAGGCGATCATGGAACCTGCTGTTTCGAGGTCGGGTTTTTCAACAAAGGCCCTGAAGGGCTGGGGATCCATACCGCTGTCGGCCAGCGGCTCCTCTAGCTCGATATACCCGAATCCGGTCTCGGGGCGGGTCGGTTTCACCCCGAATGTCACCATTGCACCCTGCTCGGCAAACGGAACCGCTGCCATGACAGCCGCACGGAACGCCGCCTCGTTCTGGTGGACGTGATCCGACGGGAGCACAACCATCACCCCGTCGGGATCGGTTTTCGCAATCTCCAGCGCGGCGGCAAGGATGGCGGGGGCGGTATTGCGGCCAGCCGGCTCGATCAGGATCGTTGCACCGGATACGCCGGTCTGCTGGGTCTGCTCGGCAACCGTGAAGCGGAAATCGTTTCCGGTCAGCAGCAGGGGCGCGGCGAACTCCGGCCCCTTAACCCGTTCAAGCGTTGCCTGAAACAGGCTCTTGCCATCCAGAAACGGCACGAACTGTTTCGGATAGGCCTGACGCGATACCGGCCAGAGGCGCTTGCCGCTGCCGCCGCAAAGAATAACGGGATAGACTGAGGGGGCATTCGACATGGTTCGCGGATATCCTCGATAAAACACTTCGCTGCGCGACAGGCACAGCGAAGCCTGTTTCCTTCCGGTTATCAACCGTTAATGAACGGTCTGCATCTCCAGTCCCAGCATCCCGTAGTTGACTTTGTAATAGCCGAACGGGCTGCGCACAACTGCTTCCGGAGTGTGCCCCAGAACATCTTGCGCCATTACGCCGATATATTTCCGGCGGCCGAACAAATAGCGGAATTCATAAAGCGGCAAACCGTTTTCAGCCATGCCGACGCTCTTGATGTCCCGCTTGATACGGGCATCACTCGGTGTCGGGGGAGTGCTGGGCGCTGAACCTGATGCCGCCAGCATGATCAGGGCCAGAGCAATCAGCGGAATCATCCATGTGCCAAAACCGCCACCCATGGTTGCCGTTTCTTCGGTCAACACCGGTGCTGCGGGCGCGACATATGCAACAGCGCCAGCATAAGCACCTGTTGCAAGTCCCGTGAAAATGGCGGCGGAAAGCAATATCCTCTTGTTCATGTATGACTCCATGCCTCCGGTTGTAATATGGAGATAATGCTAAACCGGAGAGCCGGTTTCTGACAAGAGGTGATCCTAGCGCGGGCTGCGCTTCGCCAATATCCGCTGCAGGGTCCGCCGGTGCATGTTCAGTCGGCGCGCGGTTTCCGATACATTGCGGTCGCACAACTCGAACACCCGCTGGATATGTTCCCACCGCACGCGGTCGGCGGACATGGGGTTTTCCGGCGGTGGCGGCTTGTCTTCGGGACGGGCCAGAAGGGCGTTGGTGATATCGTTGGCATCCGCCGGTTTGGACAGATAGTCCGTCGCACCGATCTTGACGGCCGCAACCGCCGTGGCAATCGCACCGTAACCGGTCAGAACCACGATACGGGCGTCGGGACGGTTTTCGCGCAGCATCTCGACCACATCGAGACCGTTTCCATCCTCCAGCCGCAGGTCAACCACAGCGTATGCCGGCGGCTTGTTGGCAACCGCACCCTTGCCCTCGGCGATGCTTTGGGCGGCCGTCACTTCGAAACCGCGTTTCTCCATTGCACGGGCAAGACGGCGCAGAAACGGCTCGTCGTCATCGAGCAGCAACAACGTGTTGTCTTCGCCGATTTCCAGCAGGTCTTTGTCAGCCATGCCTCTCCCCTTTTCCGTCTTGTCTTTGCGCAATGTTTACTGGGCGAAGCAGGGCAGGTCCAGTGTTTATAGCTTTTCTACGAAACACTGGACACGATCCGCGATCTGTTCCTCGGTCTCCTCGCGGCGGAAAAATTCCAGAAAACCGTACTCCGGAGCCATCAGATAGGTCATCGTCGAATGATCCATCAGATAGTCCTCGCCGCTGCCGTTTTTGGCATAATACACACGATAGGCCCGCGCGGCATCCGCAATTTCCGCTTCGGTTCCGGTCAGGCCGACCATTTTTTCGCTCAGGTATTCGACAAAAGCCTTCATGGCCTCCGGTGTGTCCCGTGCCGGATCGATCGTGATCATCACCGGTTTCACATCAATACCCCGTTCGTCAAGCAACGCCGCAACCTCGGCGTTCCGGTAGGTATCCTGCGGGCAAACGTCCGGACAGAATGTATAGCCGAAATAAACCAGCGAGGGGCGGTCGATCACATCTGCATCCGTTACGCGCTCTCCATTCTGGTTGGTCAGCTCGAAGGGTCCGCCAATCGATGCGGTCCCCCCGGCGATAGCCGTCGTGCGGCACTCGGCAAACCTGTCGCCACTATCGGAACGAAGCACAAAAAAGGCACCCGCAGCCGCGACAACGGCCAAACCGGCCACAACCGGAATAATACGATTCATTTTGATCATCCTTTTCGCCAACTACGCATCTATGTGATTCATCCATTACGCAATTACAAGTCACCATTCCGTCGCGGTGCAATTTGCTATTGGAGCAATCCGGACAGGCTGCTACCTTCGCGGCATGAGCACCCTGGACAACCGCCTGTTCACCAGCGCCACCCGCAGCGACTGGTTGCGCTTGCGCACCCTGATCATGTTGCGCTGGCTGGCTATTGGCGGCCAGACCCTTGCGATTCTGGCAGCAACGCGGCTGCTGCATATCGATTTGCGCCTTGATCTGTGCGCTACGGCAATCGGAGTATCGGTCGCCTTCAACATTGTCGCGACCGTGATTTTTCCGCAAAACAACCGCCTGTCGGAAAGGGCCGCGGTTCTGACACTGGTTTTCGATCTGGGACAACTGGCATTTCTGCTGTTCCTGACCGGCGGTCTGGGCAATCCGTTTTCGATTCTGATGCTTGCCCCTGTAATTATTGCCGCAACCAACCTGTCCACACGCGGCAGCGTTATTCTGGGCGTTGCATTTATCCTGTTCGTCACCTTGCTGCTTTTGTATGCGGAGCCGCTGAAAACCCTCGAAGGAGAGTTCATTCGCCCGCCGGAACTGCTGCTTTACGGAATGTGGGCCGCTCTGATTACGGCAGCCGTGTTTGTCGGAATATACGCGCGCCGGGTGACCTTCGAAACCTACTCCATGACCGATGCGCTGAATGCCACGCAACTGGCGCTGGGGCGCGAACAGCAACTTACCGCGCTCGGCGGGGTGGTCGCAGCGGCAGCACACGAACTCGGCACCCCGCTGGCAACAATCAAACTGGTAGCGGCGGAACTCGCCGAAGAACTGGAGGACCAGGGAGAACTGGCCGGAGATGCCCGGCTTATCGCCTCGCAGGCGGACCGGTGCCGCGACATCCTGAGAGACATGGGACGAAGCGGCAAGGACGACATGCATGTCCAGAATGCACCGCTTTCCGCCGTAGTCGAAGAAGCAGCCGAACCGCACCGGAATCGCGGCAAACGGATCATCATGCGCATTTCCGGCGGTCCGCCAGATGAAAGCCCGCCGGACCAGCCCGAAATCCCGCGTCAGGCGGAAATCATCCACGGGCTGCGCAATCTGGTCCAGAATGCCGTTGATTTCGCCACACAACATGTATGGATCGATATCGACTGGGACGACAAATATATCCGCATCCACATCGGAGATGACGGTGTCGGATATCCGCCGGATCTGATCGGCCGGATCGGCGACCCTTTTGTTCGCAAACGTGGCGCCCCGACACGCACACCCTCCGGCCGTGAAGGATACGAGGGCATGGG
>JALSHL010000009.1 GCA_026982255.1 Paracoccaceae bacterium
CAGCCGCCTGTGCGGCGGCAGCGGCCTCGTCAGCGGCGGCTTTGGCTGCAGCCTCGGCTTCGGCCAGTGCTTCCTCGGCAGCGGATTTCGCGGCCTCTTCCGCAGCCATGGCCGCATCGGCCTCGGCGGCGGCTTTGGCCGCTTCTTCCTCGGCAGCCATGGCGGCTTTCTCGGCCTGGTTCTGGCTATAGACATAGTAACCGCCACCGGCGCCCAGCAGGACAATAATAATCGCAATAATTTTCGTCATGGGATATTCCTTTGCATAGCGGTGCCAATACCGGCACTCGATGCCCTCTACCTAGCCCTTGCACCGCGATTTACCAGTGCAGAGCCGACATTCTGGCAATTTTCCACCGAAAACCGCGACCACAGACAACATTGACCCGCGCGCGGGGGGATATATGCTCGCCCCGCGCCGGTTGACGTGCGCGGGAACCGGAAGGGGACGGAGTGCAACAAACGCTAAAGGGGCTTCTGTTCGACAAGGACGGCACCCTGTTCGATTTTCACGCCACATGGGGCGCCTGGTGCGGCGGCTTTATCGAGGGGCTGTCGCGCGGCGACCCGGAACTGGCGGCGACGCTGGCCGACGTGCTGGAATACGACCTGCCAAGCGGCCGGTTCCTGCCGCACAGCTTCGTGGTGACGGATTCGATGGAAACCATCATCGCCGCTATCCGCAAGGTCCTGCCGGAGTGGGAGGGTGAGGCCCTCTACAACTTCGTCAAGAAAACCACCTGCGAGGCACCGCAGCAACCGGTCGTGCCGCTCGAACCGCTGTTCACCGGCCTGCGCGGGCGCGGCTATAAAATCGGTATCGCCACCAACGACAACGCCGTTCCCGCCCGCGCCCACCTGCAACAGGCCGGTGTGCTGGAAATCTTCGACCATATCGTCGCCTGCGATTCCGGTTTCGGGGCGAAGCCCGATCCCGGAATGCTCTGGTCCTTCAGCGACGCCATGGCGTTCGATCCGGCCGAGGTGGCGATGATCGGCGATTCCCTGCACGACCTCAAGGCGGGGCGCGCGGCGGGGATGGTCACTGTCGGTGTCACCACCGGAGTCGTCGGGGCCGATACCCTCGCACCCTATGCCGATGTGATCCTGCCCGACATCGGCCATATTCCCGCGTGGCTCGATGCCTGATCCCGCCAAAACCCTGCGCCGCGGCTGGACCACCGGCACCTGCGCCGCCGCAGCAGCCAAGGCCGCCGTCTCGGCGCTGGAGGGGCTGGGCTTCCCCGATCCCGTTACCGTCACCCTGCCGCGCGGCGAAACCCCGTCCTTTGCCCTCGCAGACCACAAAACCGGCGAGAACTGGGCCGAGGCCGCCATCGTCAAGGACGCGGGCGACGATCCCGACGTCACCCACCACGCCACCATCCGCACCCGTATCGCCCGCGGCGCGGCGGGGCAGGGGCTGCGCTTTCACGCGGGCGCGGGCGTCGGCACCGTCACCAGACCGGGCCTGCCGCTGGCCGTGGGCGAACCGGCCATCAACCCCGTGCCGCGCCTGATGATAGACCAGGCCATATCGGATGTGCTGGGACAAACCGGCGGCGGACCGGATCTCGATGTAACGGTTTCCATCGACAACGGCGAGGAACTGGCAAAACACACATGGAACGGCCGCCTCGGTATCGTCGGCGGGCTGTCGATCCTCGGCACCACCGGCATCGTGCGGCCGTTTTCCTGCTCCGCCTGGATCGCCTCGATCCATCGCGGTATCGACGTGGCCCGCGCCAGTGGCACACCGCATGTGATCGCCGCCACCGGCGCGACCTCGGAAAAAGCCGCCCGCGACCTTTACGGTCTGGACGAAACCGCCTGCCTCGACATGGGCGATTTCGCCGGCGGAGTCCTCAAATACCTGCGCCGCCACCCGATCCCGCGCCTGACGCTGGCGGGCGGTCCGGCGAAACTGGCGAAACTGGGGCAGGGGGCCGTGGACCTGCACTCCGGCCGCTCGCAGGTGGATTTCGCGACACTCGCCGACTGGGCCGGAACCGCCGGTTGCGACCCCGCGCCCGTCGCGGCGGCCAACACGGTGCTGGAGGCCCTGACCCTCTGCCCGCCCCTGGCCGCCAGCATCGCGCAACACGCCCGTACGCAGGCGCTCGCCCTGCTGCAAGGCGCTCCCGTGGCGGTGGAGGTCATGGTCGTGGACCGCAGCGGCAGCATCCTCGCGCAGGAGGGCACCTCGTGATCCTGATCCTCGGCGGCACCGGCGAGGCGCACCGGCTGGCCAGCGCGCTGGAGCGCCCCTTCACCCTGTCGCTCGCCGGCGCAACCCGCCGCCCGCAACCGCGCCCCTATCCGTTGCGCAGCGGCGGCTTCGGCGGGGTCGAAGGGCTGGCGGCCTATCTGCGCGCCAAAAACATCGCGGCCCTGATCGACGCCACCCACCCCTTCGCCGCCCGTATCAGCCGCAACGCCGTGGCCGCCGCCCGCGCCACCTCCACCCCGCTGCTGCGCCTTGAACGTCCCGCATGGGAACCGCAGCCGGACTGGCATGTCGTGCCCGACATCGCCGCCGCCGCCAGCGTCCTGCCGCCACAGGCCCGCGCCTTCCTGACCGTCGGCAGCCAGCACCTCGCGTCCTTCGCCGCGCGCAAGGACATCTGGTGCCTGACCCGTGCCATCGAACCGCCCGCACAGCCGCCCCGCGGCGAGGTCCTGCTGCAACGCCCGCCCTTCACCCCCGCCGCCGAAACCGTCCTGATGCGGCACCACGCCATCACCCACCTCGTCAGCAAAAACGCCGGTGGCGCGCAAACGCGGGCCAAGCTGGACGCGGCCGCGGCCCTCGCCCTGCCGGTCATCATGGTCGCACGCCCCGAATTGCCGTTGGCAGAAACTGCCGGCACGATTAAGGATGCGCTGGAATGGATTCGGCACAATGCCGGACGACAGGGGAAATAGAATGACCACAATCACCGTCTGCGACACCTGCAACTATGCGCCCGATCAAAAAATGCTGGACGACAAAACCGGCGGCGAGATCCTCGCCGGCCACGTCGAGCGCCTAGCCGCCGACAAGGGCATCGAGGTCCGCCGCATCTCCTGCCTCATGGGCTGCGAGCGCCACTGCAACGTCGCCATTCAGGACTCGGGCAAGCTGACCTACGTTCTGGGCAAATTCACCCCCGACGCCGACAGCGCCGCCTCCATCGTCGAATACGCCGAGCGCCATCGCGAAAGCGAAACCGGACAGGTCCCGTTCAAACAATGGCCGCAGGGCGTCAAGGGCCACTTCGTGGCACGGGTGCCGTCGGTATAAGCCCCACGGCCTGTTGCTGCCCTTTCCCGTCAATGCGGCCGGTGCTATCCTGTCCTTCCCCGAAACCCGCAGGCTGCCCATGCTGATCCTCTTCAACAAACCCTACGGCGTGCTGTCGCAATTCACCGACAAGGGCACGGCGGGTTCCAAACGCCCGACGCTCTCGGATTTTATCGACGTGCCGGATGTCTATGCGGCAGGGCGGCTCGACAAGGATTCCGAGGGGCTGCTGGTGCTGACCGACGACGGCGCGCTGCAACACCGGATTGCCGATCCGCGCCACAAGGCCCCGAAAACCTACTGGGTGCAGGTGGAGGGCGAACCGGACGCCGCCGCCCTCGAAACCCTGCGCAGCGGTGTGCAGCTGAAGGACGGCATGACCCGCCCCGCCCGCGTCCGCCGCATCCCCGCGCCGCCAGCCCTCTGGCCCCGCACCCCGCCGGTGCGTTTCCGCAAGACGGTCCCCGATTGCTGGCTGGAACTGACCATAACCGAGGGCCGCAACCGTCAGGTCCGCCGCATGACCGCCGCCACCGGCCACCCGACCCTGCGCCTGATCCGCTATGCCGTCGGCGACTGGACGCTGGACGGGCTGGCCAGCGGCGAATGGCGCAAAGCGTAGCCCGCGCGACGCATTTGCCCCTAGACTCTCTCCCCCCCGATGCGGTTAATACCCGCCAGAGTTTCAGGAGCATCCCATGGCCGCAAAAATCCCCGCCACCGTCATCACCGGCTTTCTCGGCGCCGGTAAAACCACCCTCGTCCAGCACCTGCTGGCCAATGCCAACGGCAAGCGCATCGCCCTGATCGTCAACGAGTTCGGCGATCTCGGCATCGACGGCGATCTGGTCAAGGGCTGCGGCATCGAGGGCTGCGAGGACGACGACGTGCTGGAGTTGTCCAACGGCTGCATCTGCTGCACCGTCGCCGACGAGTTCATCCCGGCGATGGAAAAACTGTTGCAACGCGACAATCCCCCCGACCATATCGTGATCGAGACCTCGGGCCTCGCCCTGCCGCAACCGCTGGTGCGCGCCTTCAACTGGCCGGAAATCCGCAACCGCGTGACAGTGGACGGCGTGGTCACCGTGGTGGATTCCGAGGCCATGGCCCGCGGCCAGTTCGCCCATGACGAGGCCGCCATCGACGCGCAGCGCGCCGGTGACGACATGCTGGACCACGAAACGCCCCTGTCGGAGCTGTTCGACGACCAGCTTGCCTGCGCCGACATGATCATCCTCAACAAGCTCGACCTTCTGGCCGAAGGGCAGGCGGAAGAACTGGAGCAAACCCTGCGCAAGGGCACCCGTGCCGGCGTGCGTTTCGTGCATGCCGAAATGGGTCGCGTCAGCCCGCAAACCCTGCTCGGCCTCGGCATCGGGGCGGAGGACGACCTCGACGCGCGGCACGAGGTCCACCACCATCACCACGATCACGATCATGACGACGATCACGGCGACGACCATCACCACCATCACGACCACGGCCATGACGAATTCGAGACCTTCCAGGTCACCCTGCCGCCGGTTTCGGATGTTGCGGCATTTGCCGAAACCGTGGCGCAGGCGATTCGCGACAATGCGATCCTGCGGCTGAAAGGTTTCGCAGAGGTTAACGGCAAACCCATGCGGCTGGTGATACAGGCGGTCGGCCCGCGCGTGGACACCTATTTCGATCGTCCGCTGACGGCTGGGGAAAGGGGCAAAACCCGCCTTGTGGTCATCGGCGAGAGCGGCCTCGACCGCGAACGCATCCTCGCCGCGCTGGCTGGATGAGCGGCGGAGGCGCATAGATGCACCTGCTGCAAGCCCAGCCCGGCGAGATCGTCGACGGTAGCGAGCCGGTGGACCTCGGCCAGACGCCGGCCGATGTGATCGTGATCAGCGCCGCCGACACGGAAATTGCCGCGCTCTCCGCCGCCTACGGCGAGATCGGCGACGGGCCGCGAAGCCTGCGGCTGGCGAGCCTCGGGCATTTCGGGCATCCGTTTACCATTGATAAATATCTGGATGATACGGCTGAAAAATCCCGTCTGGTTATCCTGCGCATTCTGGGGGGGCAGGCCTATTGGCCCTACGGTCTGGAACAGTTCGCCATCCGCCTGCGCGCGGCGGGGGTGACGCTGGTCGCTCTGCCCGGCGACGACAAACCGGAGGAGGCATTGCGCCGCCTGTCCACGGTCGGGGATGCGGATTACGACGCGCTCTGGGCCTATCTGGTCGAGGGCGGGCCGGAAAACGCCGCCAATTTCCTGCGCTACGTCCGCGCCATGCTGGACGGTGGCGCACGGCCCGCGGCGGCGAAAACCCTGCTGCGCGCCGGTCTCTACTGGCCCGGTGCGGCGGGTATATCGCTGGACGATCTGCGCGCGGACCACTGGGTCGAGGGGCGGCCGGTCGCCGCGCTGGTATTCTATCGCGCGCTGGTGCAGGGCGCGGGGCTGCATCCGGTCAACCGGCTGGTGAAACAGCTGGCACGGCAGGGCCTCAACCCGTTGCCGGTGTTTGTCGCCAGTCTCAAGGACGCCGTGTCCGCCGCCACGCTGGCACAACTGTTCGAACAGGCGCCGCCCGCCGTGGTGCTGAACGGCACCAGCTTCGCGGTGTCCTCGCCACAATCCGGCGCGGCGGAAAACCCGCCGACGCCGCTGGACGCCAGCGGCGCGCCGACCTTCCAGATCGTTTTTGCCGCCGGAACCGAGGAAGCATGGGAAAGCGGCACCGCCGGTCTGTCGGCCCGCGACATCGCCATGAACGTCAGCCTGCCGGAACTGGACGGCCGCATCCTGACCCGCGCCGTCAGCTTCAAGGGCGAGGCCTATTTCGACGAGGCAACCGAGTGCCGCGTGTCCAGCTACCGCGCCCACGGCGGGCGCATCGCATTCGTTGCCGAACTGGCCGCCAGCTGGGCGCACCTCGGAGCCACTCCGCGCGCGGACCGCCGTGTGGCGCTGGTGCTGGCGAACTATCCCAACAAGGACGGGCGGCTGGCGAACGGAGTCGGCCTCGATACCCCCGCCGCCACGGTGGACACGCTGCACGCCCTTGCCGCCGCCGGTTACACCATCCGCGACCTGCCCGCCGATTCCGCTGGTCTGATGGCGCGCATCCAGGCCGGCCCGACCAACTGGCTGCCCGACCGCGCCGTCAAAACCGGCGGCGAGCGCCTGTCGATGGCCGATTACCAGATCGACTACGGCCAGTTGCCCGCCGCCACCCGCGCGGCGATCGAGGACCGCTGGGGCGCCCCCGAACAGGACCCGTTTTTCACCGCCGGAGAGGTCGACTGCGGGTATTTTGCCCTGTCGATCCTGCATTTCGGGAACGTGGTCGTCGGCCTGCAACCGGCGCGCGGCTACAACATCGACCCGACCGACAGCTACCATTCGCCCGACCTCGTGCCGCCGCACAACTACCTTGCGTTCTATTTCTGGCTGCGCCACCGGTTCCGCGCCAATGCCATCGTGCATATGGGCAAACACGGCAATCTGG
>JALSHL010000010.1 GCA_026982255.1 Paracoccaceae bacterium
CCGGCATCACGTCCTGCATCCCCTGCGGGGTGTGTGCCGCGAAAACCGCCGTCTGCCAGCCGGGCCAGTTGCGGGATTTTTTCAGGGTCGGTTCGATCCATTCGGCGAGTTCCGGTGCGCGTTCCAGCGCCGATTGCGCGGCGCGGAAGATGGTTTTCTGTGTGATTCCGGCGGTGAGCGGGTAGACCGGCTCGAACGGCGGCAAATCCGGTGCGGCGTCGGGCGGCAGGATGTGGTCGGGGTGCGGCATCTGGGCAAGCCCGTCGAACAGTTCCACCTTGCCGGAGACGATCCGGCGCGCGCCGATGGGCAAGGTGCGGCGGATCCAGTCCTCGCGGGCGTGGAAAAACACCAGCTGGAAGCCGGTTTCGGCGTCCTCGACCATCACGCGGTAGGGGCGGCCGCGGGTTTGCGGCGGCTGGTGTGCGGTGACGGTGATTTCCACCGTGGCCACCGCCGGAAGCGGCAGGCCCTTGAGCGTGGCACGCGGGCGGCGGTCGACAACACCGTGCGGCAGGGTGAACAGCAGGTCGCGCGGGCGGTTGATGTCCATATTGGCGAAATTCTGCGCGGATTTCGGGCCGACTCCGGCCAGGGCCGTCAGGTCGGCGAACAGGGGAAACAGAATCTCGGGGCGTGTGCTGCTCATGCGGGCATTTCACGCGATGGCGGCGGTTTTATCAACCGATAAGCGCCAGCCATTCGGATTCGCTGAGGATTTGCACCCCGAGTTCCTCGGCCTTTTTGCGTTTCGAACCGGCCCCCGGCCCCGCCACGACGATGTCGGTCTTGCCGGAGACCGAGCCGGAAACCTTCGCCCCCAGCGCCTCGGCCCGCGCCTTGGCCTCGGCGCGGGTCATCTGTTCCAGCGTGCCGGTGAAAACGACGGTTTTGCCGGCGACGGGGCTGCCCGCCACCTGCGGGGCCTCGACGTTTTCGATGGTCAGATGCGCGACCAGCCGGTCAAGCGCGGCGCGGGTTTTTTCCTCGTGGAAATAGTCCACCAGCGTGGCCGCCGCGACCTCGCCGATGCCGTCGATGCCGATCAGGGTTTCCCATGCCGGTCCCGTGTGGTCGCGGGCCTGCTCCATCGCATCGCGGAAGTTTTTCCAGTTGCCGTAGAAACGCGCCAGCGTCATGGCCGCGCTCTCGCCCACGTGGCGGATGCCGAGCGCGAAAATCAGGCGATTGAGGGGGACGTGGCTTGCGGCCTTGATGGCGCGGAACAGTTTGGCCGCGGATTTCTCGCCCCAGCCCTCGCGGTTTTTCAGCTGTTGCAGGCCGGAGCCGAAGCGGTCCTCCAGCGTGAAAATATCGGCCGGCTCGCGGATCCAGCCGTCGGTGTAGAATGCCTCGACCTGTTTTGCGCCCATGCCGTCGATGTCCAGCGCGGCGCGCGAGACGAAATGTTTCAGCTTCTCGACCTGTTGCGCAGGGCAGATGATGCCGCCGGTGCAGCGGCGCACGGCCTCGCCCTCCTCGCGGATAGCGTCGGAGCCGCAGACGGGGCATTTTTCCGGGAATTCATAGGGGACCGCTTCGGGCGGGCGGCGCTCGATCACCACATCCTTGATTTTCGGGATCACGTCGCCGGCGCGATAGACGATCACCCAGTCGCCGATGCGGATGTCGCGCCCGTCGCGGATCGGGTTGCCGTGCGAGTCGCGCCCCGCGATGTAATCCTCGTTATGCAGAGTCGCGTTGGAGACCACGACGCCGCCGACCGTGATCGGTTTCAGGCGGGCGACGGGCGAGAGCGCGCCGGTGCGACCGACCTGAATCTCGATATCCTCCAGCAGGGTTGTTGCCAGTTCCGCCGGAAACTTATGGGCAATCGCCCAGCGTGGCGTATTGGTGCGAAAGCCGAGCCGTTCCTGCAGGGACAGGTCGTTGACCTTGTAGACCACCCCGTCGATGTCGTAGCCGAGCAAGGCACGCCCGGACTCGATCCGGCGATAGTGGGCCAGAAGTTCCGACGGGCCGTCGCAGAGTTTCGTCAGCGGGTTGGTGGAAAAGCCCAGCGCCGCGAGGCGGTCTATGGCGGCCTTTTGCGTGCCGGCCAGCGGGGCGGAAAGCTGCCCCCAGGCGTAGGCGAAAAACTTTAGCGGGCGGCTGCGGGTGATTTCGGGATCGAGCTGGCGCAGGGAGCCGGCAGCGGCGTTGCGCGGATTGGCGAAGGGTTTCTGGCCGCTGGCCGCCTGTTTTTCGTTGAGCGTCGCGAAATCGGCGTCGGACATGTAGACCTCGCCGCGCACCTCCAGAATATCGGGCGCGCCGTCGAGCCGCTGCGGGATGTCGGCAATGGTGCGGGCGTTGGCGGTCACATCCTCGCCCACCTCGCCGTCGCCACGGGTGGCCGCCTGCACCAGTTGACCGTTTTCGTAGCGCAGGGACAGGGAGAGACCGTCGATTTTCGGCTCTGCGGTGTAGGCCAGCGGGGCATCGGCGGGCAGGTTCAGGAATTTGCGGATTCGGGTGTCGAACTCGGCAACATCCTCGTCGCTGAAAGCATTGGCGAGGGACATCATCGGCACCGCGTGGCGGACCTTGGCAAATCCCGAGGCCACCGGCGCGCCCACACGGTCCGACGGGCTGTCGGCGCGCTTCAGGTCGGGGAAGCGTGCCTCGATCGCCATGTTCCGGCGTTTCAGTGCGTCGTATTCCGCATCGCTGATAAAGGGCGCGTCCTTCTGGTGATAGGCCAGATCGGCCCGCGCCAGAACATCGGCCAGACGTTCCAGTTCCGCCTGCGCCTGTTCGCGTGTCAGCTTGTCTACATCCGGTTCCGCCACGGTTCCCCCTTTGCTAGCCAAAGGGATAGGCTGCCCGCGCGATTCCGTCCAGTCTAGACCGCGATTTTATGTGCCGGTTGCACCGCTTCGGGTTCGCGCAGCACATAGCCGCGCCCCCAGACGGTCTCGATATAGTTGTCGCCATCCAGCGCCCGCGCCAGTTTTTTGCGGATCTTGCAGATAAACACGTCGATGATTTTCAGTTCCGGCTCGTCCATGCCGCCATACAGATGGTTCAGGAACATTTCCTTGGTCAGGGTCGTGCCCTTGCGCAGGCTCAGGAGTTCCAGCATCTGGTATTCCTTGCCGGTCAGGTGCATTGTCTCGCCGTCCACCTCTACCGTTTTGGCATCGAGGTTGACCGACAGGCGCCCCGTGTGGATCACCGACTGCGCGTGCCCCTTGGAGCGGCGCACAATAGCGTGGATGCGGGCCACCAGTTCCTCGCGGTGGAAGGGTTTGGTCATATAGTCGTCGGCGCCGAAGCCGAACCCCTTGAGCTTGCTTTCGGTGTCGTCCATGCCCGTGAGGATCAGGATCGGCGTTTCCACACGCGCCAGCCGCAACTGCCGCAGAACCTCGTGACCGGTCATGTCCGGCAGGTTCAGGTCGAGCAGAACGATGTCGTAGTCATAGAGCTTGGCAAGGTCGATCCCCTCCTCGCCCAGATCGGTGGAATAGACGTTCAGGTTGGCACTCGCCAACATCATCTCGATACTTTTCGAGGTGGTGGGATCGTCTTCTACTAACAATACACGCATTTACCGGCTTCCTTTTTATTGGTTGCACCCGCTTCTCGATTGTTACTATTTCGTAAAAAGGTTAACCGAAGGTTACCAACCCAAGGTTGAATATCACCACACGTTAAAGTTGTCTATATTTTTTCAGGTGCGTGATCCGCAGACCGCTGCGGCCGTGTTTGAGCAAGGCAGCCTCCCAAGAGGTGAATTCCTCCTCCGTCAGGTCATACATGCGGCAAACCTCCTCGAGCGTCACCAGCCCGGCGTGGACGGCCAGCACCACGGTTGCCTTGCGCCGCGCCACCCAGCGGCAGGTGTTTTTCGGCGGCAGATCGCTGCGGGTCAGGTGCGACCCGTCCGGCAGTTTTACGGACACCGGTCCGCTTTCCCTTCTGACAAACATATTTTCCCCCGATGTTTCCCTCGTGTCCCACACTGGACGGAAACCGTTAAGCAGTTATGAAAGCCCCGCTTGCGAGTGTGTAAAATTTGCCTATATTGCCACACATTCAGGAGCGCCCCATGACAGCCGTAAATTCCCTTGGCTTTGCCAAACCCGAAAGCGAAACCCGCGTGGTCGTGGCCATGTCGGGCGGTGTGGATTCATCCGTCGTAGCGGCCATGCTGAAACGCGAGGGCTACGATGTGGTCGGGGTGACGCTGCAGCTCTATGACCACGGGGCGGCGCTGGCCAAGAAAGGCGCCTGCTGTGCCGGTCGCGACATCCACGATGCGCGCCGCGTGGCCGAGGAAATGGGGTTTCCGCATTATGTGCTGGATTACGAGAACCGATTCCGGGAAACCGTGATCGAGGAATTCGCCGATGCCTATCTGGCCGGTGCGACGCCGGTGCCCTGCATCCGCTGCAACGAAAAGGTGAAGTTCCGCGATCTGCTGGAAACCGCGCGCGATCTGGGCGCGGACTGCATGGCGACAGGGCATTACATCCAGCGTTTCGACGGCGACAAGGCGGAGCTACACCAGGCCGCCGACCCCGACCGCGACCAGAGCTATTTCCTGTTTTCCACCACGCAGGAGCAGCTGGACTATCTGCGGTTCCCGCTCGGCCACCTGAAATCCAAGGCCGAGACCCGCGCGCTGGCAACCGAATTCGGGCTGGCGGTGGCGGACAAGCCGGACAGTCAGGATATCTGCTTTGTGCCCAATGGCTCCTACGCCGAGGTGATCGAGAAACTGCGCCCCGGTGCCGCCGACCCCGGCGATATTGTGCATCTGGACGGCGAGGTTCTGGGACAACATCGCGGCGTGATCCACTATACCATCGGGCAGCGGCGCGGGCTGGGAATCGGCGGGCGCGAGCCGCTTTATGTGGTGAAGCTCGACCCCGATACGCGGCAGGTCGTCGTCGGCCCGCGCGAGGCGCTCGGCAAATTGCGTATTCCGGTGGCCGAGGTCAACTGGCTGGGCGATACGGATTTCGAAAACGCGCCCGAGGGCGGCTGGGAAATGCGGGTGCGGGTGCGCTCCACCCGCCCACCGAAACCGGCGCGCATCATTCCCGCCGGCCCGCATACGGCCATTGTCGAACTGGCAGAGCCCGAAGACGGGGTATCCCCCGGGCAGGCCTGTGTATTCTATGCCCCCGACAGCACCCGCATCTATGGCGGGGGCTGGATTGTCAAAGAACAGGAAACACCATGAGCAACCTTGATGCCGCCCTTGCAAAGGCCGATGAAAACATCCCCGCCGCGCTGGAGCGCCTGTTCGAACTGCTGCGGATCGAAAGCATTTCCACCGATCCGGCCTATGCCGGTGCATGTGTCAGGGCCGCCGACTGGCTGGTGGCGCAGTTGAACGATATCGGTTTCAGGGCCGAACGTCGCGACACCCCCGGCCATCCGATGGTGGTGGCCCATTCCGGCGGCGAGGGGCGGCACATGCTGTTTTACGGGCATTACGATGTGCAGCCGGTCGATCCGCTCGACCTCTGGGACCGGCCGCCGTTCGATCCGGCCATCGAGGACACGCCGAAGGGCAAGGTGATCCGCGCGCGCGGGGCCTCGGACGACAAGGGGCAGCTGATGACCTTTGTCGAGGCCTGCCGCGCCTGGAAGGATGTGACCGGCGAACTGCCCGGCAATATTTCCATCCTGTTCGAGGGGGAGGAGGAAAGCGGATCGCCCTCGCTGATCCCGTTTTTGCAGGAAAACGCCGAGGAGCTGAAAGCCGACATCGCGCTGGTTTGCGATACCGGCCTGTGGGACGAGAACACCCCTGCGATCTCCACCATGCTGCGCGGGCTGGTGGGCGAGGACTTCACCATCCATGCCGCCAGCAAGGACCTGCATTCGGGCATGTATGGCGGCCCCGCAATCAACCCGATCCGCGTGCTGACCCGTATTCTGGCCGGTCTGCATGACGATAACGGGCGCATCACCCTGCCCGGTTTCTATGACGGCGTGCCGGAGATTTCGCTGGAAATCAAGGCGCAGTGGGACGGGCTGGATTTCGACGCCGCGCATTTTCTGGGCGAGGTCGGCCTGTCGGAACCGGCCGGCGAAAAGGGCTATTCAGCGCTGGAGCAAATCTGGGCGCGCCCGACCTGCGATATCAACGGCATCATCGGCGGCTATACCGGCGAGGGTTTCAAAACCGTGCTGCCCGCCGAAGCCAGCGCCAAGGTTTCCTTCCGGCTCGTCGGCACGCAGGACCCGGAACAGATCAGCGCCGCCTTCCGGCAATATGTGCAGGACAACCTGCCGCCGGATTGCTCGGTCTCCTTCCGCGAGAAGGACGGCGCCGGTGCCACCACCCTGCCCGTCGAGGCCGAGGAGTTCGCGCTGGCCCGCGACGCGCTGTCGGCGGAATGGCCGAACGAGGCGATTTTTGCCGGTTGTGGCGGTTCCATCCCGATTGTCGGGCATTTTCAGGAAATCCTCGGCATGGATTCCGTGCTGATCGGGTTCGGGCTGGACGACGACCAGATCCACTCGCCGAACGAAAAATATGCCCTGCGTAGTTTCGAAAAAGGTATCCGCAGCTGGATTCGGGTGCTTGACGCGCTGTAGGGGTGGGTTTTTTCGGGGGCGCTGTCGCTGGTGAAAGCCGCACCGGTTCCAATTCCACTAAACTAGTTTAGTGGAGTTATCCACAGGTATATTTTTCATTATATGCCAATGGGTTGAACGATTTATCCGGTTCCGAACGCCCGCTGCAAGAACCGCACCAGAACATCCGCGTGTGCCTCGATCTTGTCGATGGAGCCGTGGTGCGCGCCCTCGACCAGCAGGGTTTCGTCCTTTTGCGGATTACAGTTGGCGGCGATTTCATTGAAATCCGAGACCGGCACCGCGCGGTCCTCGTCCCCGTGCACCAGCAGCACCGGAGCGGTGATCTTGCGGATGGTATGCACCGGCGCGATATCCGCGAAACGGTGGCCGATCACCCATTCGATATAGCGCAGCGCCATGCGGGCCAGCGGGCGCGGGATGTGCAGCTTCGCCAGCCAGCGTTGCATCAGGGTCTCGGGGTGGGCGAAACTGGCCACCGAGATCACCGCCGCGATGTCGTCGCGCCGCGAGGCTTCCAGCAGCACCGCCGCCGCGCCGACGGAATGGCCCATGAGGGCAACGCGCCCTTGTGAATGCCCGCGCAGCCAGTCCGCTGCCGCGCCCGCATCCCCGGCGAATTTCGGCATGGCGGAATAGCCGTCCGAGGGGCTGCGCCCGTGCCCGCGCGCGTCCACCAGCAACACATTGAAACCGGCGCGATAAAGCGGTGCCGCCAGTGGCAGCATGATTCCCGCATTCGCACCCCAGCCATGCAGCAGCACCACATTCGGCGCGTCGGGATCCTCCGGCACCAGCCACCAGCCGAACAGGGTTTTGCCGTGAGCTGTCGGCACGGCCACCTGCCGGAAGGCCATGCCGAAATCCGGCGGCTCCTGCGTTTCCGCGACCCTTGGCGCGCGAAACCCGAAGTGGATTGCCGCCACGAAACCGGCAGCAAGAACCGCCAGAGACAGCGCGAGCCAGAGCATCATTGCCGCCGCCTGCCACGCCGGCGCGGGTTGGGCACATCCGCCAGCGCCTGTTGCAATATTTCCGTCATCGGATGGTCCGGATGGGCGGGGCGGTAATGCGCCAGAAGCGCGGCGCTATGGGTGTGGGTGCTTTCCCCGGCCGGCACGCCGAGCGCCCAGTCAAGGAAAATCGCGCGGCATTCCGGCGCGGAGATCCCCTCGATGCGATAGGCCTCGGCAATCAGGCCGCGCGGATCGCAAGGCAGATCCCCCTTCATGCCTGCCCCCGTGCCGCCTGCAGGGCCGTATCCAGCGACCCTGCCAGATTGGCAACATCGCTGGCCACGGCGATATGGCTGAAACCCAGAGCGGCCAGAACCTCCGGCGTGCCGCGCGGGAAAGTCACCGCGCCGCAGGTCAGCCCGTGTGCCTTGGCCACTTCGGCAATCCGTTTTGCGGCCTCCAGAGTCTCGCGACTGTCGATGCCGACGCCCGCATCGGCGGAATAGTCCGCAGGGCCGAAGAACAATTCGCTGATGCCTTCCACGGCGGCAATCGCCCCGATATTTTCCAGCCCCGCGACCGATTCGATCTGCACTGCCAGAAATCCGTCGCGGTTCCAGCGGGTTTTGTATTCTTCGGCCTTGCGCCCCCAACCGGCGGCCCGCACCACGGTGCGCGCATCGCCGCGCGCGCCTCTGGGGGCGTAAAACGTCCAGTCCACGATCTGCCGCGCCGCTTCGGCGCTTTCGACCTTCGGCACCATCACCCCGTCGGCGCCCGCGTCCAGCACCCGCTTGATCCAGGCTTCGGAGGCCTCGGGCACGCGCACGATGGCTTCGGCCCGCGCGCCGATCGCCATCAGTTGCGCCTGTGCGGTTTCCACGCTGGCGGGGCCGTGTTCCAGATCGACCACGACAAAATCGAACCCCGTTCCGGCAACAATATCCGCCACCTGAAGCGACGGCATGTCCAGCCAGCATCCGTATTTCGGCATTTACCCCTCCTGTTCCAGCGTTTTCGCGATGATCGCCGCCATGTTTGCGGCTGTTTCCAGCAGCTTTGCCTCCAGCGCGGCAATGTCCTTCACATCCGCCACTTTCACCAGCAAGTCAAGGAAGCCCCTGCCCGCCCTTGCCGGATCGACCGGCCCGTCCACGGCCAGCCGCGCCACCTGCTGAATGCCGGAAAACAGCCGCAGGGCCGCAACGATTGCAGCGCCGTCCGCCTGCGAAACCCAGCCGGCGCGCACCAGTTCCGGCACCATCTCCACGGGTCGTTTTACATCCGCAAGCCCATACAGAACCGCGCCGGTCTGCAACAGCAGTTCGATATCCATCAAGGATCCCGCGCCGTGTTTCAGCTCCCACGGGTTGCGCGCGGAATCGCCTTTGGCCTCGGCCAGTCTGGCGCGCATTTCGATCACATCGGCAATCACCCTGGCGCGGTCGTGCGGCTGGCACAGGGCCGCGCGGATCGCGCCTTCGACGTCCGCCACCAGATCGGCGCGCCCCGCCACAACCCGCGCCCGCGACAGCGCGAGGTGTTCCCATGTCCAGGCCTCGGTTTTCTGGTATTCGGCAAAGGCCGCCAGCGAGGTCGCCACCGGACCCTGCCGCCCCGAGGGACGCAGCCGCATATCGACCTCGTAGAGCGCCCCTTCGGCCGTCGGCACCGTCAGCGCGGAAATCAGCGCCTGCGTCAGACGGGCGAAATACGGGCTGATGGCCAGCGGGCGCGGACCATCCGAGGCCTCCGCCCCTTCGGCGTCATAGACCACGATCAGGTCGAGGTCCGAGGTCGCCGTCATCTCGCGCGAGCCGAGTTTTCCCATGGCAATCACCGCCGCCCCCTTGCCCGGTGGCGGACCGTAGCGACGGGCGAAATTCTCGCAGACGGTCGGAAACAGCACCGACAGGCAGGCCTCGGCCACGTTCGAGTAGGCCAGCGCCGCCTCCTCCGCCCCCGATATCCGGCGCAGCAGATGCACGCCGATGCGGAACTGCTGCTCCTTGACCCAGCGCCGCGCGGTGTCCAGCGCCGCCTCGTAATCCGCAGCCGTTTCGATCTGCGCGGCGATATCGGCGCGCAGGCACTCCAGACCGGGCAGGCTGGCGAAAAAATCCGTTCCGACCACCGCGTCGAACACTTTCGCGTTGCGCCCCAGATAGCGGGCCAGTTCCGGCGCCGTGGCGCAGATATCCACCAGCAGGTCGAGCAGATGCGGGTTGGCCTCGAACAGGGAGAACAGTTGCACCCCTGCGGGCAGGCCGGACAGGAAGGCATCGAACTGGATCAAGGCCTCGTCAGGGCTGGCGGAATCCGACAGGCGACGCAGGATTTCCGGCTTCAGGCGCGCAAAAATCCGGCGGGCGCGGTCGGAACGCAGGGCGGGCAGGCTCTCCCATTTCTGCATGATTTCTTCGGCGCGATCGGGCAGATCCTCCGGCAGCTCCGTTTCCTCGCCGTCGGCGGCAAAAAAACGCTCGGTCATCCGGTGGACCTTTTGCAGGCGCTCCCTGATCCTGCCCTCGAAAGCCGCCGGATCGCTTTCGCCGCAAAACGCCGCCAGCCGCTGCCGCTTTTCCGGAGCCTCGGGGATCCGGTGTGTCTGGGCATCGTCGAGCATCTGCAAGCGGTGTTCCAGCGTGCGATGCGCCACATAGGATTCGTGCAGATATGCCTCGACCTCTGCCGATATCCATCCCTTTTGCCGCAACGCCGCCAGAGCCTTCAGCGTCTCTCGCTGGCGAATACCGGCGTCGCGTCCGCCCCAGATGATCTGCTGGGTCTGGGTGAAAAACTCGATCTCGCGAATGCCGCCGCGCCCCAGCTTCATGTCGTGGCCGGGGACGGAAACCGCGCCATGCAGGCCCTTGTGCTCGCGAATCCGCAGCCGCATGTTATGCGCGTCCTCGATGGCGGCAAAATCGAGATACTTGCGCCAGATGAACGGTTTGAGCCGCTCCAGAAACGCCTGCCCTGCCCTGATGTCCCCCGCGCAGGGCCGCGCCTTGATAAAGGCCGCGCGCTCCCATGTGCGGCCGAGGCTTTCGTAATACCGTTCCGCCGGTTCCATGGCGATACACACCGGCGTCACCGCCGCGTCGGGGCGCAGGCGCAGGTCGGTGCGGAACACATAGCCCTCGGCGGTATTGGCCGAGAGCAGCTTGACCATCCGCTGTGTCACCCGGATGAAACCGGCGCGCACCTCGGCGTAGTTTTCCGGCGCGTGGCGGGTTTCGTCGAACAGCATGATCAGGTCGATGTCCGAGGAATAGTTCAGCTCCCCCGCGCCCATCTTGCCCATGGCCAGCGCCACCATACCGGCGGCGTCCTTCGCATCTTCCGGCGTGCAGCCGGGCAGCTTGCCGCGCGCGATTTCCGCTGCCACCAGATGCTCCAGCGCCGCCTGCACCGCCGCATCGGCAAGTCGTGTCAGCGCCCCCGTCACCTGTTCCAGCGTCCAGATCCCGCCGAGGTCCGCCAGCCCCGCCAGCAGCGCCCCGCGCCGCTTCGCCTGTCGCAGGTTGTCCGAGAGCGCCTGAAAACTGTCGCCGCCGATGTCGGCCAGAATGGACTCGAAAACCGCCGCCGCATCCCGGGCCGCGACCGAACGCAGCCAGTCGCCCTCGCGCTGCATCAACCGTTCGAGATAGGGGCTGCACGCCGCCGTCCCCGCGATCAGGTCCAGCAGGTTTTCCGGCAGGCCGGCAAAGGATTCGCGCGCCTCCTGCCCCCGTTCGGCATCGAACGGAAGCGGCGCCTTGCTGACATCATGGAGCGTATTCATAGGGCCAGAATGGCATCATTCCGGCGCGGGTCAAGCGGCTTATCGCCCCTCGTATTTCGGCGGACGTTTTTCCATGAAGGCCGTGACCCCCTCCAGAAAATCGCGGGATTTTCCGGCCTCACCCTGCAATTCCGCCTCGACCTGCAACTGCTGCTCCAGCGTATGGTCCAGTGAACCGCGCAGCGCCTGTTTGATCAGGCGATAGGCCTTCGTCGGCCCCTTGGCCAGATGCTGCGCCCGCGCGTCGATCACGGCGGCGAAATCGTCATCCTCGACACATTCCCAGATCATGCCCCAGTCGTCGGCCTGCTGCGCCGAAATCCGGTCGGCAAACAGCGCCGCCCCCATCGCCTTGGCAATCCCCATCTGGCGCGGCAGCCAGTAGGTGCCCCCCGCATCCGGTATCAGGCCGATGCGGGCGAAGGCCTGCAGGAAAAACGCCGACTTCGCCGCGATCACCACATCCGCCGCCAGCGCGAGGTTCGCCCCCGCCCCCGCCGCCGCACCGTTCACGGCCGAGATCGTCGGGATCGGGCAATCGTAGATCGCCTTGAGCATCGGTTCGTATTCTTCCTTGAGGGTGCGCTCCAGATCGATGTCGCCGGCATTCTTGCGATCGCCCAGATCCTGACCGGAACAGAAACCGCGCCCGGCACCGGTCAGCACCAGCACCCGCGCATCTTTTCCCGCCTGCCCGGCCGCATGGGTAATCTCGGCCCGCATCCGCGCATTCAGCCCGTTCATCACATCGGGGCGGTTCAGCGTGATACGCGCCACATCGTCGGCAACGGTATAGAGAATGGTTTCGTAGTTCATGGGTCAGCCTCCTGATTCACAGGGAGCATAAACCGACCGCGCGGTCAATCAAACCCCGACGTGGCGTCAGTCCCCGATCAGGCTGGCCAGCCGGTCGCGTTCCTCGTCGCTTAGTCCGTCATCCGGTTTTTCCGCCCTGCTTCGTCGCCGGATAAAACCGATCACACCGGCTCCGCCGATCAGGAACAGGATGGGGCCGGTAAACCACAGGATCGCATTGCGCAGGCTGAACTTGGGTTTCAGCAGGATAAACTCGCCATAGCGGTCAACGACGTAATCCTCGACCTCCTGATCCGTATCGCCTGCCACCAGACGCTCGCGCACCAGCAAACGCAAATCGCGCGCAAGATCCGCGTTGGAATCGTCGATATTCTCGTTCTGGCAAACAAGACACCGAAGCCCCTTGGAAATCTCGCGGGCGCGCTCCTCCATAACCGGATCGTCCAGAATTTCGTCCGGCTCGACAGCAAACGCCGGCACGGCAAGCACAAGGAGCAGAAGCAGAAATCTCAGCATATCCCTACTCCGCCGGCACGGCTTCGACCGGTTTTCCTGCCGGTTTGTTGGCCGGTGCCGCAACACGATACCGCCGGTCCGACAGGCTCAGCAAACCACCGACGGCCATCACCAGCAGGCCGATCCACAGCCATGCGGTAAACGGCTTGATATAGCTGCGCACGGCCCAGCTGCCGTCATCCTGTTTGTCACCGACCACGATGTAGAGGTCACGCAGCAGATTCTGCTGGATGCCGGCCTCGGTCGTCGGCATGCCCTCGACCGGATATACCCGTTTTTCCGGCGACAGGCTGGCCACCAGTTTACCGTCCTCGAAAACGCTGAAATGCCCCCGCTGCGCGATATAGTTCGGCCCCTGGACGGTTTCGACCCCGTCGAACAGCACCTCGTATTTCCCGAGGGGATAACGTTCGCCGGGATTGACCGTGCGGATATCCTCGGTTTCCAGTGCTGTCAGAACCGTGATTGCAAAGATCACGATCCCCAGACCGAAATGCGATACCATCTTCCCCCATTCGGAACGGGGGAAATTGCGGAAACGGCGCAGGCTCTCGCCAAGCGACGCCCGCCCGAGCTTCGCCCGATAGGAAATATCGACAACTGCCCCGGCCGCGACCCAGAAGGCCAGCGCCAGACCGATGGGGGCCAGCATGCCCTCGCCGGTTTGCAGCGTCCACACCAGCGCCAGCAATACCACGGTCAGAATGACGACCCCTTGCAAGGGTTTCATGGTTTTTTTCAGCTTGCCCCGTTTCCACGGCACCATCGAGCCGATCGGCAGCAGAATCGCCAGCAACACCATAAAGGGTGTGAAAGCCATGTCGAAGAACGGCGCGCCGACCGAAACCTTGGCGCCGGTAAAGGCCTCGGCGATCAACGGCCAGATTGTGCCCACAAAGACAACCGCGGCCGAGACCGCCAGCAACAGATTGTTCAGCACCAGCGCGCTTTCGCGACTGACGACCCCGAACACCGCACTCGTTTTCAGCGTCGAGGCCCGAATCGCGAACAACGTCAGCGCCCCGCCGATAGTGATCAGGATAATTCCGAACACGAACATCCCGCGGGTCGGGTCGGTTGCAAAAGCATGCACCGAGGTCAGAACGCCGGACCGCACAATGAACGTCCCGATCAGGCTGAAGGAAAACGCCAGGATCGCCAGCAGGATGGTCCAGCTTTTGAGCGCGTTGCGTTTTTCGACCACAATCGCCGAATGCAACAGCGCCGTTGCCACCAGCCACGGCATGAAGCTGGAGTTTTCAACCGGATCCCAGAACCACCAGCCACCCCAGCCAAGCTCGTAGTAGGCCCACCAGCTGCCCAGACCGATTCCGATGGTCAGGAAAACCCAGGCGGCCAGCGTCCACGGACGCACCCAGCGGGCCCAGGCCGCGTCGACCTTGCCTTCCAGCAAGGCGGCAATGGCGAAGCTGAACGAAACCGAAAGCCCCACATAACCGAGGTAAAGGAACGGCGGATGGAACGCCAGGCCGAGATCCTGCAACAGCGGGTTCAACCCTTCACCGTCAATCGGCGGACGTGCCAGACGCAGGAACGGGTTGGAGGTGAACAGGATAAACGACAGGAACGAAACGCTGATCATTGCCTGAATGGACAACACGCGCGCCTTCAGGCTGGGCGGCAACCCCTTGCCGAACACAGCCACCATCGCCCCGAAAATCGCCAGAATGGTATTCCACATCAGCAGCGATCCCTCGTGATTCGCCCAGACACCGGTGATCTTGTAGATCATCGGCTTCGACGAATGGGAATTGGCAGCAACGAGGCGAACCGAGAAGTCCGACGTGACAAACGCATACATCAACGCCGCGAAAGACAGCCCGACCAGCACCACCTGCACCTGCGAGGCCGGCGTCCCGAACCGCATCCAGTCGGCCCAGCCCTTCTGTGCCCCGATCATGGGCACGATGGCCTGCAAAATCGCCACGCCGAAGGCCAGCACGAGCGCGAAATGTCCGAGTTCAACAATCATGTTACGAATCCCCTGTTATTCGACGGCGATCATACGCAGGGCCAAACCCATATTCAAATTGCATTTACGTGATCGGCGCATTTGCCGCCCCTGCAGAATTCAGCGGGGCGACACACTGCTATTTTCTCATCCGCAGCGCGCGCCATTCCTCAAGCGCCGGATTTCCGTCAGCACGGAGCGGCGCTTCCCCCGCATTTTTCCCGGACAGGACCGTCGCCGGAAGCACAGGCGCGGCGCGACCTTCGCGGGCATAGTGCATTTCCCGTGCGCCGAAATAGAACGACACAACAGCCCCCAACAACCACCAGAGCGGCTCCGGCACATGCGCCAGCCCCTGCATCCGGCCGGCAAAGGCTTGCGGGTCAATCATGGCAAAGACAAACAACCCCACCGTTCCCAATGCCATCACCGGTCGGGGCAAACGGTTCAATCCGTTGATCAGACTGTCGAACCACCCGCTTCCGGCCCGCCCGAATTCCGCGCTGTATTGCGCCAGAGAAGCCATCGACTGCGCCCGTGCGGCCAGTTCCGCCTTGGTTTTGTTGACGGTAAACACCTCGGCCACCCCCTCGACCGCGCCCCCCACATCGCGCGCCGCCGATCCGATGCCGAATATCCGTTCGATCACCCCCATGCCGCAACCCTCCGCGCATGTTCTGCATCGCTCAGGTGAAAACGGGCCGAGATGAACTCCTCCGCCCGCGCAATCCAGCCCCCCTTGCCTCCGTCACGCCGCCGCGCGTATTTGCGCGAGGACGGCCGGCGGTCCGCCAGCCGGTAGTAGTAATTCCTCCGCTCGATCCCGTATGCATCCGCCAGATGCTCCGGCGCCACCCCGAGCGCCGCTTCCGCTGCACCGAAAGTCTGCGGCCCCAGCACGCCGTCCACCGCCACCGGAAACCCGAATTCCCCGAGCAACCGTTGCAAAATCGTGACCGCCGCGCTTCCGGCGTTCACATACATATCGAAAACCGTTGCCTGCAAAGCCTCGGGCAGCCGGTCGATTCCGGGCTTGTGAAAATACTCCTTTTTATAGATTTCCACCGCTTGCGCCCGTGTCAGGGCCCGCACATCGGCCACATCAACCGCACCGTTTTCGTCCAGATCAAGCCCCAGGCGCCGCATGGTGCCGAGCGTCACCCCGAAATTCGTTGCCCCGCCCGGATCCTCGGGGTCATTCACAAATCCCCCCTCGCGCCGCAAAATACCGACCACGATGTCATCAACAGATGCCATAGCGTATTCTCCTGTGATTTCGTCATAAAATACAGGAAGAATACGCTACAATTCCTAAAATTCGATTAAAACCGGTCAGCTTTCCGGTGCGGCATTCGGATCCACATATATGCCCTGTTCCTTGAGGGCGTCCACGACCTCTTTCGGCATATAATCCTCGTCATGCTTGGCCAGAACCTCGCTGGCGACGAATACCCCGTTCTCCAGCTTGCCGGTGGCTACCATGCCCTGCCCCTCGCCGAACAGATCCGGCAGGATACCCTTGAAGGTCACGGGAATGGTTTCATTGCCATCGGTCACACTGAAACGGACCGTCTCGGATTCCCCGCGCACGACCGAGCCCTCTTCGACCAGACCGCCAATACGGAACCTCTCCCTCGGGGAAGGCGGATCCTCGACGACCTGCGTCGGCGAACGGAAAAACTCGATCCCGTCTTTCATTGCATAGCCGATAATTACGCTGGCCGAGACCAGTAGCACCAGCCCGATAAGAACGAGCCGTATACGCCGTTTTTTCTTGAGTCCTGCCATGGGTCCCCTCCTGTTAGCCCGCTTTATATAGGCTTTATATCCGCATTGTTAAGGGGCCGAAGCGCCGCACGTCGCGAAATAAGTTCCGCATTCAGCTCCGCCCCGAAAATCACCGCCACACCGGACAGATAGAAAAACACCAGCGTGATAATCACCCCCGCCAGTGTGCCATAGGTAATCGCATAGGTCGGTGTCAGCGTCAGGTAATAGGAAAACACCATCGCCCCCGCAACCCAGCTCGTTACCGTCACCAGCACCCCGGGCCAGAGCCGCAGCCCCTTCATCCGGTGGCTCGGCAAAAACCGGTGCATGAGCAGCAGGAACAGCACAAACACCAGAACTCCCAGAACGAAGCTCACCGCCACCGCGGCGCCGCTCACCCGGATATGGGACCAGTTTTCCGCAATCCGCAGCAAAATCGGCGCGAAAATGATCGAAACACCCAAAACCGCCGCAACCACCGCCCCCAGAAACACAAAGGCAATCGCCCGCAGTCGCCGCGCGATATAGTGCCGCTTGCCTTCGCCGCCATAAGCACGGTCAAACGCCACCCGGAATGCCTCGAAGGCCGAGGACGCCAGCCAGATCGCCCCTATGATCGAGACAGTCAGATACCGGCCGCCGCGTTCCCGCATCACCTCGCGCAGCACAGGCTCCAAAGTTTCGGCAATGTTTTCAGGTGCATAGCGAAACAACGCCTCGATCGCCTCGCCGCCATATTGCCGCCCCAGCACCAGACCGGTCAGCGAAGTGGCAAAAATCAGGAAGGGAAAAACCGACAGCAACCCCGAAAAGGCGATATAGCCTGCCATGGCAATGCCGTCGTCCGCGACAAACCGGCGATAGCTGGCCAGAAGAACCGAAAATATCGCCCGAAGCCGGTTCACGGAAACAGCGGTGCCTGCTCCAGCCCCGTGGTTTCGGGCAGCCCGAGCATCAGGTTGGCGTTCTGGATCGCCTGACCGGAGGAGCCTTTGGTCAGGTTGTCGAGCGCCGCAAACACCCTGACATGCCCGTCCACACGGTCCGCCACCACGCCGATATGGCAGAAATTCGAGCCGCGCACATGCCGCGTCGCCGGTGCCTCGCCCATGGGCAGAACCACAATAAATGGTTCGTTTTCATATGCTTGCGCAAGGGCCGCATGGATTTCATCCGCATCCCCCTTCACATGCACCGTCGCCAGAATACCGCGGTTGGCCGGCATTAAATGGGGGGTAAAGATTACCCTGACCTCCTGCCCCGCATCCTTGGAAAACTCCTGATCGAACTCGGCGGTATGGCGATGCACCGGCAGACCGTAGGGATGCGTGCCCTCGGATACCTCGGAATGCAACATCGCCTCTTTTGCCGCGCGTCCGGCGCCGGAAACACCGCAGAACATGTCGATAATGATGCCCTCGGGATCGATCACACCGGCCCGCAACAGGGGCCGCAAGGCAAACTGTCCCGTCGCCGCATTGCAACCGGTCCCCGCCACCAGCCGCGCGGATTTGATCTGCTCCCGATAGAACTCGGTCAGGCCATACACCGCCTCTTTCTGCATTTCCGGCGCGTAATGCGGATGCCCATACCATTTTTCGTATTCGGCAGGGTCCTCCAGCCGGAAATCCGCCGAAATATCGACGATTTTCAGGTTTTTCGGCAAATCCCTGACGATTTCCTGCGTCATGGCGTGCGGCAGGGCGCAAAACACCAGATCGACGGCGGAAAAGTCCACATCCTCGATCCGGCACAGTTGCGGCAGCTCCAGATGGCGCAGATGCGGAAATACCTGCCCCATGCTCTGCCCCACCTTGCGGTCTGCGGTCAGGGCCACGACCTCCATATGCGGATGCAGGGCAATCAGACGCACCAGTTCCGCCCCCGTATAGCCCGAAGCCCCGAGAATGGCGATTTTATGCGTCCTGGTCATGGTTTTCTCCGTTGTTTGCCCCGCTTTAGGCGAAATCGTCACGGCAATCAATCAGGCAGCGGTAAAAGGCACCGGATGACCCAGAAACAGCTCGGCGCGCCGCGATGTCTGGGCCGGATTGCCGCTGGTCAGATAGACCACATCGCCCGCCTGCGCAAACCGCGGATGTCGTTGCAGATAGTCCACCAGACTGTCCGCCACGATCTCCGGTTGCGAGACCAGCCGCGTCCTGTTCGGCAAAGCAGCGCGGAACCGGTCCTCCATCAGCGGGTAATGTGTGCAGCCCAGAACGGCCGATTGCGGCTCCGGCAGGCGTTCCAGCAGGCTTGCCACATGTGCATCCACCAGCGCCTCGGCCCCGACCATATCGCCCGCCTCGATCGCATCAACCAGCCCGACGCAGGCCTCGGCCACAACTTCCACGTCACGGGCGCGAAATTTCAGTTCGCGGGCAAAAGCCCCGCTTTCCACAGTCGCCGGCGTGGCAAAAAGCGCCACATTACGCAGCCCTGTATGGGTCGGCGGCGTGTTATCGCCCCAGTCGCGGCTGGTCAGTTCCTCGATCACCGGCACGAACACCCCCAGAACGCGGCGGTCCCCCTGCAACCAGTCCACCTGCAAATCATGCAGCGCGACGGCCGAAGCGGTATTGCAGGCCAGCACCACCAGATCGCAACCGGCATCGAACAGCCGTTGCACTCCTTTGCGGGTAATGTCATGGATTTCCGCCGCCGGTCGCCCGCCAATCGGCGCATTGGCGTTGTCGCCGAAATAGACGAAGGCCTGCTCCGGCAGCCTGTCACGAAATGCCTGCAAAACCGTCAGCCCGCCGAGGCCGCTGTCAAAAACCCCGATCGCCATCCGTTTTGCCTCTCTGTCTTGGGCGCAGACCTAAAAATCTTTGCCGTATTCGTCGTATTTCACCGGCTTGGGTGAAAGAGCATAGGTTTTGGTGCGCAGGAAATCCATCATAGCCTTGGGATCTTTCACATACGCATCCAGTGCATCCTGATCCAGCGGCTCGCCAATGGCAACCCTGACGGGACGGTTCAGGCGGCGTTTGAACTCACTGATCAACAGGGCGGTGCGCACGGTCTTGTTGTAATGGCCGACGACCTGGAAGCGCCGCGAATTATGCCCCTCGAAGAACATCGGCACCACCGTCGCCCCCGATTTGGCAATCATCTTGGCCGAGAACGTCCGCCACACCGGATCCATCGGAAAGCCCAGCGGGCGTTGCGGCGAGGAAACCGAACCGCCCGGGAAAATCCCGACAGCGCCACCCTGCCCCAGATACTCCAGCGCCTTCTTGCGGGTCTGCAGGTTGAGGGCAACAGCCTCGCGCGTTTCATCGAAACTGATCGGCAGGATATGATCGCTGATGTCGTTGGCCTTGGAGAACACCCGATGCGCCAGAATGCGGAAATCGCCGCGGGTCTGCGACAGGATATGCCCCATCATCAACCCGTCCAGAATACCGTAGGGGTGGTTCGACAGCACCACCAGCGGCCCCTCGCGCGGGATATTGTCGAGCGAGCCGGACATGACATCGAGCCGCAACCGATACCGTTCGGTCATCGCATCCCAGAAATTGCGGCCGGCCTGCAACTCCTCGTCAATGCCGCGCAGACGCCGGATCACCTTCAACCGTCCTGTCGCATTCTCCAGCGAGCGGATGAACACCCGCTTGCGCAGGCTCTTGGCCGTGCTGGAATAACTGACATCGCGAACGGCCGAGCGATTGAGGCCCATTGTCTGCTCCTTGTCTTGCGTGAACTTTACCTATGGTCAGCTAAGGCATTTCCACCCGGATTACCAGAGGATTACCGTCGCTGTCCTGCCCGTAGCACATAACACACCCTGTTGGCATCGCAAATATCCTTCTGCGTCGCAGCGACAACTCCGTTCCGGTGGCCGGCGCAGGTATCACGACGATGCAAAACAGAAAAGGGCCGCAACAGGTGCAGCCCTTTCCGGATAGTGCGGTAACAAACGGCCTAGCGTTTGGAGAACTGGAAGCTCCGGCGTGCCTTGCGTTTACCGTATTTCTTGCGCTCGACCACGCGGCTGTCGCGGGTCAGGAAGCCGGCGGCCTTCAGCGGACCACGCAGGGACGGCTCATACAGCTGCAGCGCCTTGGAAATACCGTGCTTGACCGCACCGGCCTGACCGGAGAGGCCACCCCCCTTGACGGTTGCCATTACGTCGAACTCGCCGGTAACACCGGCAACCTCGAAGGGCTGGCGCAGGATCATCTGCAGAACCGGACGGGCGAAATACTTGTCCATATCCTTGCCGTTGACGGTTACCTTGCCGGAACCGGGCTTGATCCAGACGCGGGCAACCGCATCCTTGCGTTTGCCGGTGGCATAGGAGCGGCCCAGTTCGTCACGCACCGGCTCGCGCGGGGCGGCCGTTTCCTCGACGGGGGCTTCCGCGACGACAGCTTCTTTCAGGTCGTCGAGTGTTTTGATATCGTCACTCATGTTTATGCACTCCGCGTGTTTTTCGGGTTCATGGCCTTGACGTCCAGAACTTCGGGGTTTTGGGCTTCATGCGGATGCTCGGCACCTGCATAGACGCGAAGGTTGGTCATCTGCTGCCGGGACAGCGGGCCACCGGGCAGCATGCGCTGGATGGCCTTGGTGATCACACGCTCGGGGTGCTTCCCTTCGAGAATATCGCCTGCGGTGCGGAATTTGATCCCGCCCGGATGGCCGGTGTGCCAGTAGTAACGCTTGTCGGCGCGTTTGTTACCGGTCATCTGCACTTTTTCAGCGTTGATGATGATAACATTGTCGCCCATGTCCATGTGCGGGGTAAAGGTCGCCTTGTGCTTGCCGCGCAGGCGCATGGCAACGATGCTGGCAAGACGGCCCAGAACAACGCCCTCGGCGTCGATCAGGATCCATTTCTTGTCAATATCGGCCGGTTTGGCAGAATATGTTTTCATTTTCTCGATCCGTTTCGGAGTTGGCACAAGGGGGATTCCCCTCGTGTGAATTCGATACGGGGGGTTTTACGCATATAGAGCGCACCGTCAAGCGCCGTTAACACGATATTTCATCGTATTTTCAAAGCATTACAAATTAGGTATCATTTTACCCCAATTCCGGACGGCTTCTGCGGCATCGAATAGGTCAGATTGGCGTGGGCCACGGGTTCGGCCATGCCATCGGAATAGACCAGCACATCGCCGACACTCAAAACCTTGCCCAGTTTCAGGATCCGCGCCTCGGCAATCAGGTCGGTCGGCGCGGGGCGGCGCATGAAATCGATGTGGCAGCTCGTGGTTACCGCCAGCGCCTCCGGCCCGATCATCGCCAGCGTGGCGATATAATAGGCGCAATCGACCGCCGTGAACATGGCGGGGCCGGACACCGTGCCACCCGGGCGCAGGTCGTCGTCGGTGATCCGCATCCGCACTTTCACACGGAACGGCGCCACCTCCAGAATGGTAAAAGCCCCCTTCATCTGCGGAAACACCCGGTCAAGGAATTCCTGCATTTCGGGAATGCTCATCTTTACCGTCATTTTTTCTTCCAAAATCCGCGCCCTCATGGAATTGTTGCATTGAAACAGAGGAGTCTCCGAAATGTCCGATATTTTGCTGCGCCAAGACAAGAATGCCGTTGCGTCACTGACCATGAACGCTCCGAACAAGCTCAATGCCCTGTCCGAGGAAATGCTGGCCGCCCTGCAAGGGGAACTGGAAGCCATCGCCGGCGACGACAGCATCCGCGCCGTTATCATCAAAGGTGCGGGCAAGGCGTTTTGCGCCGGTCACGACCTGAAACAGATGACCGCCGCGCGGCAAGCCGAGGACGGCGGCAAGGCCTATTTCAACGAGCTTTTTGCCACCTGCGGCCGCCTGATGACCACCATCACCCGCATCCCGAAGCCGGTGATCGCGCAGGTCCACGGCATCGCCACGGCAGCGGGTTGCCAGATGGTTGCCTCCTGCGACATGGCCGTGGCGGCGGAGGGCACCCGTTTCGGCGTCAACGGTGTCAACATCGGCCTGTTCTGCTCCACCCCCATGGTGGCACTGACCCGCAACATCCCGCGCAAACAGGCGTTCGAGATGCTGACCACCGGCGAGTTTATCATGGCCGACCGCGCCCGCGACCTCGGTCTGGTCAACCGTGTGGTGCCGCATGACGATCTGGAGGATGAAACCGCCGCGCTGGCCGAAAAGGTCGCCGCGCAACTGGGCGTGGCGGTGAAAATCGGCAAGGAGGCTTTCTACAAGCAGGCCGAAATGACGCTGGACGAAGCCTATGCCTATACCGGCGCGGTGATGGCGGAAAACATGCTGTTCCGCGATACCGAACAGGGCATCGCGGCCTTTCTCGACAAACGCAAACCGGAATGGGAGCAGTAGTCCCCTACCCGCGCGAAATGCTCTGCTGCACCGGATAGGCGGCACCGAAGCGTGCCCGCAGGATCATTACGAACACGCCCACCGCGCCGAGCTGATGTACAATGGCAATGTTCACCGGCGCACCGTAAAGCACCGTGACGATCCCGAGCGTGACCTGCCCGAACAGCAGCACCAGCACCCAGTCGAAACGCCGGCGCAGATCGGCCAGCGGGCTTTTGCGGCTGCGCCACCAGGCGTAAATCCCGAGCGCAAAAACCAGATAGCCCGCCATACGGTGATTGAACTGCACCAGCGCCGGGTTTTCGAAGAAGTTGCTCCACATCGGGGTCTTGTCGAAACTCTCGGAGGGCAGGAACTCGCCCGCCATGTCCGGCCATGTCGGGAATGTGCGCCCGGCATCGATCCCCGCCACCAGCGCGCCCAGCAATATCTGGAAAAACAGCAATGCAGCCAGAACAGCCGCCAGCCGCATCAGCCCTTGGTCACGCGAGCGGCGCGCCTGTAACAGATCCGCCGGTTCGCGCCGCAACTCGAACACAAACCACGCCATGATGCCGAGAATGGCGAACGCCAGCCCCAGATGGATCGCCAGACGATAGGAGGCCACATCGACCATTCGCCCGACCAGCCCCGAAGATACCATCCACCAGCCGACAGCCCCCTGCAAACCGCCGAGAACCCCGAGGCTGAACATCTTCCAGCCCCAGCCGGTCGGGATTTGCCTGCGCAACCCGAACCACAGCATTCCGAAAGCCCAGACCACCCCGACCATACGGCCCAGCAGGCGATGGCCCCATTCCCACCAGAAGATGCCCTTGAATTCCTCGAGGCTCATACCCTTGTTCTGCAACCGGTATTCCGGCGAAGCCTGGTATTTCGAGAACTCCTCGGCCCAGGCATCGGCTCCGACCGGCGGAATGACTCCCGTTACGGGTTTCCATTCGGTGATCGACAGGCCGCTGTCGGTCAGCCTCGTCATGCCGCCGATAACAATCATGCCCACGACCATGGCAAACAGGATCGCCACCCAGACCGAAATCGCCTTGCGCGCCGGTTTGCGCTTGCCCTTTTGCGGAGCGGGCGCGGCGTTCTTGCTGTCGACTTCCTCGAAAATACTACGCGTATTGCTCATGGAACTCCCCTTCATTTGTGCCGGAGATTACGGCGCGGCCCCTTGGCCCGCAAGCCTCAATCCTGCCCCCGCCGCTTTTCCGTGAGCGCCCGCAGCACCCCGTGCAACGTGCGCACATCCGCATCGGTCAGATCGAGACGCGAGAACATGTTGCGCAGGTTCTCGATCATCGAGTCGCGTTTGTGTTCGGGCCAGAAAAACCCGACATCGTCCAGCTTGGCTTCCAGATGTTCGGTGAATTTTTCCACCTCGATATGGGTGGCAAAGCGGGTTTTTCCCATCTCGCGCACCTCGGGCACCACATCGTCGGCCTGCCGCCGCCATTCGTAGGCATTCAGCAACACCGATTGTGCCAGATTAAGCGAGGCAAAGGCCGGGTTGACCGGAATGGAGATCAGCGCATTGGCCCGCACGATATCGGCGTTTTCCAGCCCGGCCCGCTCCGGTCCGAACATTACGCCGACCTTCTGCCCTGCCGCAATCATCTCGCGCGCCTCGGCCATGGCCCGTTCCGGTGTCAGAACGGTTTTGGTCAGATCGCGCGAACGCGCCGTGGTGGCAAAGACATAGTTGAGGTCGGCCAGTGCCGCCTCGGTGCTGGCGACAACCTGCACCTGGTCCAGCACCCTGCCCGCGCCCGAGGCCATCGCCACCGCCTTCGGGTTCGGCCAGCCGTCGCGCGGGGCGACAAGGCGCATCCGGTCCAGACCGAAATTCCACATCGCCCGTGCCGCACCGCCGATATTCTCGCCCATCTGCGGGCGCACCAGAATAAAGGCCGGAGTCGGCCCCTGCCATCCTTCGTCTTTCGCGTGATCTGTGCCGGACATTTCCGCCTCCGTTCCGTTTGCGCGCCTGATACGCTGCATATGTCGCATATGCAACGGCAAGAAATTCAGTATACCGACGTATACAACCCTTTCCTTTTGCGATAATATCCCGTAAACAGCGCCAAATCATCGAATCCAACACCAAGGGGACCAGCATGGCCAAGATCAAAGTAGACAATCCGGTCGTCGAGCTCGACGGCGACGAGATGACCCGCATCATCTGGCAGTTCATCAAGGACAAACTGATCCTGCCCTATCTCGATATCGACCTGAAATACTACGATCTGGGCATCGAGGAGCGCGACCGCACCAACGACCAGATCACCATCGACGCGGCCAACGCGATCAAGAAATACGGTGTCGGCATCAAATGCGCCACCATCACGCCGGATGAAGCCCGGGTCGAGGAATTCGGCCTGAAGGAAATGTGGCGCTCGCCGAACGGCACCATCCGCAACATTCTTGGCGGTGTGGTGTTCCGCGCACCGATCATCTGCAAAAACGTGCCGCGCCTTGTCCCCGGCTGGACCGATCCGATCGTCATCGGGCGCCACGCCTTTGGCGACCAGTATAAAGCCACCGACTTCCTGATGCCCGGCCCCGGCCAGTTGACCATGAAATTCGTCGGCGAGGACGGTACGGTGATCGAGAAGGTTGTCTATGACGCCCCCTCCGCCGGTGTCGCCATGGGCATGTACAACCTTGACGACTCCATCCGCGATTTCGCCCGCGCCTCGTTCAACTACGGTCTGGACAAGGGCTGGCCGGTGTATCTGTCGACCAAGAACACCATCCTGAAAGCCTATGACGGCCGTTTCAAGGATCTGTTCCAGGAGGTATTCGACGCCGAATTCGCCGACAAGTTCGCGGAAAAAGGCATCACCTACGAACATCGCCTGATCGACGATATGGTCGCTTCGGCCATGAAATGGTCGGGCAAATTCGTCTGGGCCTGTAAAAACTACGACGGCGACGTGCAGTCGGATACGGTGGCACAGGGTTTCGGCTCGCTTGGCCTGATGACCTCCATCCTGATGACACCGGACGGGAAAACCGTCGAGGCCGAGGCCGCCCACGGCACGGTTACCCGCCACTATCGCCAGCACCAGAAGGGCGAGGCGACCTCGACCAACTCCATCGCCTCGATCTTTGCATGGACCGGCGGCCTGAAGCACCGTGCCAAGCTGGACGGCAACGAAGCCCTGAAAAACTTCGCCGAGACGCTGGAACGTGTGGTTGTCGATACCGTGGAAAGCGGGTTTATGACCAAGGATCTGGCGCTGCTCGTCGGACCGGACCAAAAATGGCTGACCACCGAAGGGTTCCTCGAAAAAGTCGACGAGAACCTGAAAAAAGAATTGGCCTGATCCTCCTCCCTGGACTACGGTCGAAGGGCGTCCCGCACGGGGCGCCCTTTTTTTCTGTCGGAGGCACCCCATGCCCGTGCAATATATCTATCTGCTGGTCGCTATCGTAGCCGAGGTTATCGGCACTTCCGCCATGCAGGCCTCGGCGCAGTTCACCCGCCTTTGGCCCTCGGTGCTGATGGTGCTGGCCTATGGCGGGTCGTTCTATTTCATGGCGCTGGCCCTGAAATACATGCCCGTCGCCATCGTCTATGCGATCTGGTCCGGTCTCGGCATCGTCTTTATCGGAGTTGTCGGCTGGATCTGGTTCAAACAGTCGATCGACCTTGCGGGAATCATCGGCATTTCGCTGATTGTCGCCGGCGTCGTGGTCATCCAGCTATTTTCGAACTCGGCCTCGCATTAGGCCCCTTCGACAATCACCAGATCCCGCTCGGAATTTTCCAGCGCAATTGGCAGGATCTCCCGATATTCCGGCGAGTCATAAAACCGTCGCGCGGTATCGCGGTCCGGAAACTCGATCACCACATGGCGATCCGGTCCGCTACCCTCGACCTGTTCAAAGGCCCCTGCCTTGACAAGAAACCGCCCGCCGAAAGCCTCGGCCAGTGCCGGCGTGCGCGCGGCATATTCCTTGTAAGCATCAAGGTTCGTCACCCTGATCCGCGCAATGATATAGGCGGCCATCAGACCCCCTCGACGAAGGTATACTCGCGTTCCGCTGCCGGCAGCCCGTAGGAGAGCGCCTCCTGATACTCCGGCGAATGATAAAACGCCTTGGCAGTATCCATATCCTTGAAGCGGATAATCACGTTGCGCGCGCGGCCCTTGCCCTCCATGTGGACACATTCGCCGCCACGGGCCAGAAACTCGCCGCCGTATTTCAGCACCGCTGGTCCGGCGAGTTCCGCGTATTTCGCGTATTCGTCCGGATCTGTCACATCGATATGGACCATCGCATAAACAGCCATCTAATCCTCCAACAGTTTTTCTACCGCAGCAATCGCCGCATCCGCATTTTCCGCGCTGGCCCCGCCGCCCTGCGCCATGTCGGGGCGACCACCGCCCCCCTTGCCGCCGAGGGCCTCTGCTGCCGTGCGCACGATGTCCACGGCCGAAACCTTGTCTGTCAGGTCGTCGGTCACGCCGGCAGCAATCGCCGCGCGGCCTCCGGTGTCGGCGATCAGCAGAATCACGCCCGAACCGATACGGCTTTTGTGTTCGTCGATGAAACCGCGCAAATCCTTGCCGGAAACACCCGTGAGGATCTGGGCCAGAAACGGCTTCCCACCCACCTCCTTGACCGCAACCTGCGCCTGACCGCTACCGGCCATGGCCAGCTGTTTGCGGAAGTTCGCCAGTTCGTTCTGCAACTGCTTGCGTTCGTCCATCAGCGCCCTGATGCGCTCCGGCAACTGCTCCGGCGTGGTTTTCATCACGGCTGCCGCCGCGTTCAGCGCCGCTTCCTCGGCCGCTATATGGTCGAGCGCGCCCTTGCCGGTCAGCGCCTCGATCCGGCGCACACCGCTGGCCGATGCCCCTTCGGACACCAGTTTGAACAGGCCGATCTCGCCCAGACGTGAAACATGCGTGCCGCCGCAAAGTTCCAGCGAATAGGTGTTCTTGTCGATCCCCTTGCCGCTGCCGGGCTGCTCGCCCATGGAAACCACCCGCACCTCGTCGCCGTATTTCTCGCCGAACAGCGCCTGCGCGCCCAGTTCGCGCGCCTCGTCCGGCGTCATGATCCGCGTCTCCACAGGGCCGTTCTGGCGGATATAGGTGTTTACCTCAGCCTCGACCGCCGCCAGTTCCGCATCGCTCATCGCCTTCTGGTGGCTGAAATCGAAGCGCAGGCGGTTCTCGGCATTGAGCGAGCCGCGCTGCGCCACATGGTCCCCGAGCACATTGCGCAAGGCCTCGTTCAGCAGATGTGTGGCCGAGTGGTTGGCCCGAATGGCGGTGCGCCGGTCATGGTCGACCTTGAGTTCCGCCGCCTCGCCAACCGAGACTTCGCCTTCCAGCACCTCCGCCACATGCACGAACACACCGGCCTTTTTCTTGACGTCCAGCACCTTCACCTTGGCCGTATCGGTCAGCAACAGGCCGGAATCCCCGACCTGCCCGCCGGATTCCGCGTAAAACGGCGTCTGGTTCAGCGCGATCTGCACTGTCTCCCCCGCCTTGGCGCTTTCGACCTGTTTGCCATCCCGCACCAGCGCCAGAATCTGCCCTTCGGCCTCCTCGTCGTCATAGCCGATAAATTCGGTCACCCCGTGCTTGTCGGCCACGTCGAACCAGACGGTTTCATCCGCCGCCTCGCCCGAGCCGGCCCATGCTGCGCGTGCCTTGGCCTTCTGCTCGGCCATTGCCGCATCGAAGCCCTCGGTGTCCACCGTGCGGCCCTTTTCGCGCAAGGCATCCTGCGTCAGATCGAGCGGAAACCCGTAGGTGTCATACAGTTTGAACGCAGTCGTGCCCGGCAGTTCCGCGTCCTCCGGCAGGCCCGAAAGCTCATCCTCCAGCAGCTTCAGCCCGCGATCAAGCGTCGTCTGGAAACGGGTTTCCTCCAGTTCCAACGTCTCTTCGATCATGCTCTGGGCCTGTCCCAGTTCGGGAAATGCCTGCCCCATCTGCGCCACCAGCGCCGGCACCAGCTTGTGCATCACCGGATCCTGCGCACCCAGCAAATGCGCATGACGCATGGCGCGGCGCATGATGCGGCGCAGAACATAGCCGCGCCCCTCGTTGCTCGGCAGCACGCCGTCGGCAATCAGGAAAGAGGTCGAACGCAAATGGTCCGCGATCACCCGCAGATGCACATTGCCCTCGCCGTCCGGGTCCGAGTTGGTCACATGTGCCGCCGCCTCGATCAGGTCGCGCATCAGGTCGGTGTCGTAATTGTCATGTTTGCCCTGCAACACCGCGCCGAGCCGTTCCAGCCCCATGCCCGTGTCGATCGAGGGTTTCGGCAGTTCCAGCCGCTCGCCGTTTTCCTGCTGGTCATACTGCATGAAAACGAGGTTCCAGATTTCGATGAACCGGTCGCCGTCCTCGTCCTTCGATCCCGGAGGGCCGCCCCAGACGTCCTCTCCGTGGTCATAGAAAATCTCGGAACAGGGGCCGCAGGGGCCGGTCGCGCCCATGGACCAGAAATTGTCGTCCGTGGCGATGCGGATAATCCGGTCATCCGGCAAGCCGGCGTATTTCTTCCAGATGTCCGCAGCCTCGTCATCGGTATGGTAAACCGTAACCAGCAACTTGTCCTCGGGCAGGCCATACACCTTGGTCAACAGGTCCCAGGCATAGGGGATGGCCTGCTCCTTGAAATAGTCGCCAAAGGAAAAATTGCCCATCATCTCGAAGAAGGTATGATGGCGCGCGGTATAGCCCACGTTGTCCAGATCGTTGTGCTTGCCACCGGCGCGCACGCATTTCTGGCTGGTCACGGCGCGGGAATAATCCCGTTGTTCCAGGCCTGTAAAGACGTTCTTGAACTGCACCATGCCCGCATTGGTGAACATCAGCGTCGGATCGTTGCGCGGCACCAGCGAAGAGCTTTCGACAACCTCGTGATCGTTGTTTTCGAAATACTCCAGAAAAGTAGAGCGGATTTCGTTCAAACTGGCCATATCGTCATTCCCGTTCCTGCGCGCGGTGCGCATCGTTCAAAGTCCGAAACGGTGTATCGCGCCCTTGCCGGACTGTCCACAGGGCAGGCACAAAAACGGGCCGCCTGCGCAAACAGACGGCCCGTGAAAATGCGTGGCGGCTTGATCAGTCCTCGACCACATCGTCTGTGATCGGCGCCCCGTCGAAATCCAGCCCGTGCGCGGCGCGGATTTTATCCTCGATCTCCAGTGCCATATCGGGATGGTCCTTCAGATAGGTCTTGGCGTTCTCGCGGCCCTGCCCGATCCGCTCGTCGCCATAGGAAAACCACGAACCGGCCTTGTCGACGATCCCTGCCTTGACGCCGAGGTCCAGCAACTCGCCAACCTTGGAAATCCCCTCGCCATACATGATGTCGAATTCCACCTGCTTGAACGGCGGCGAGACCTTGTTCTTCACCACTTTCACGCGGGTTGCATTGCCCACCACCTCGTCGCGATCCTTCAGCGCGCCAATGCGGCGGATATCCAGACGCACGGAAGCATAGAATTTCAGCGCGTTGCCGCCCGAGGTCGTCTCCGGCGAACCGAACATCACCCCGATTTTCATGCGGATCTGGTTGATGAAGATCACCATGCAATTGGAGCGGCTGATCGCGCCGGTCAGCTTGCGCATCGCCTGGCTCATCAAGCGCGCCTGTGCGCCGACCTGATGGTCGCCCATATCGCCTTCCAGTTCCGATTTCGGCGTCAGTGCCGCCACCGAATCCACCACGACGACCGAAACCGCGCCGGACCGCACCAGCGTCTCGGTAATCTCCAGCGCCTGCTCGCCCGCATCGGGCTGCGAGATCAGCAACTCGTCCAGATCCACGCCCAGTTTCTTGGCATACTGCGGGTCGAGCGCATGTTCCGCATCGACAAAGGCGCAAATCCCGCCCTTTTTCTGCGCTTCGGCAATCACATGCAGCGCCAGCGTCGTCTTGCCCGAGCTTTCCGGCCCGTAAACCTCGATAATCCGGCCCTGCGGCAGGCCGCCGATGCCCAGCGCAATGTCCAGCCCGATAGAGCCGGTCGAGGTCGCCTCGATATCCATCGCCGGATTATCCTGCCCCATCCGCATGACCGAGCCTTTACCGAAGCTCCGCTCGATCTGGCTCAGGGCCGATTCCAGCGCTTTTTCCTTGTCCATATTCCGTCTTTCGCTCAGATCCAGAAGGGTGCTAGCCATTTTCGCTTTCCTTATTTCATATCCTGTTATG
Source organism: Paracoccaceae bacterium (assembly GCA_026982255.1). Taxonomy (GTDB): domain Bacteria; phylum Pseudomonadota; class Alphaproteobacteria; order Rhodobacterales; family Rhodobacteraceae; genus NORP23. The sequence continues at coordinate 30,898 of JALSHL010000010.1, forward strand.
TTCGGCAATCGCTGCTGATGTTCGCATCTTGTTCTTCTTGCACCATGCGATCAAAACGAGAACATTGCAACTAAAATTTTCGACTTTTCCATCTTTCCCCGCATTTGGTTAGCATTTAGTAAAGAAACAGAAACAATACGGCGAACCCCATGCTGATCTCGATCGAGAAGAAAATCGCCTTTCTGGCCATGACCAAAGCCGCCTCTACCAGTATCGAGATGGCACTCGCCCCCCGTTGCGACATCGCCTACTATGGCAATCCGCGGGTGAAGCACATTTCCTACCGTCGCTACAGCCGTTTTGTCGCGCCCTATCTGGCCAGTCTGGGCTATAACGATATCGAGACCTGCTGCCTGTTCCGCGAGCCGGTCGACTGGCTGTTCAGCTGGTATCGCTATCGCTCGCGGCCGGAAATCGCGGGCAGGCCACAGAGCACCGCCGGGTTGAGTTTCGACGAGTTTGCCGGTCTCTATCTGGCCGGAAGTCCCACGACGAAGGGCGTCGGGCGGCCATCGAAATTTGTCGCCGACAAGGACGGAACACCCTCGGTGACCCATATTTTCAAATACGACAACCTGCCCGCATTCCGGAAATTCATCGAAAACCGCTTCGGCGAACCGTTGCACTTCGACCGGCTCAACGAATCTCCGGCAGGGGAATTCACCCTTTCGCCGGAAACCGGGGCGCGCCTGACGGAGTTTTTCGCGCCGGAATACGAAATCTACGAATCCGCGCGTTAGGCGTCAATCTGCTCCTTCACTTTCTGCGTCAATTCCACCAGCGAGAACGGCTTGGCCAGAAACGCCGCATGCGGAATATCCGGTTTCCCGTTCCTGAACGCATCCTCGGCGTAACCCGATACAAACACCACCTTGGTGTCCGGCGCTTCCCGCATCGCCTCGCGCACCCATGTCGGACCGTCCTTACCGGGCATCACAACGTCGGAAACGTAAACATCGAACCGCACCCCCTTGTCGGACAGAATCTCCAGCGCCTCCTCGCCCGAAGCGGCCTCGGTCACTGTATACCCCCGCAGCTTCAGCGCCCGCGCCGCAAAGGAGCGCACCGGTGCCTCGTCCTCTACCAGCAACACCCGCCCGCGCCCCGTCAGATCGGTTACGGCCGGCGCCTGTGGCGCCTCCTCAGCCTCGTCCGGTTCCTCGTTGACCGGCAGGTAGATGGAAAAACAGGTGCCCGCCCCAACATCACTATCGACAAAAACGAAACCGCCGGTCTGCTTGACAATACCGTAGACGGTCGAGAGGCCCAGCCCCGTGCCCTCCCCCGGCTTCTTGGTGGTAAAGAACGGTTCGAAAATCTTGGAAATCTTGTCCGGCGCGATCCCCGTGCCGGTATCGCGGACCTCCACCACCACATAGTCGCCCGGATACACAATGGCACGATCACGGCGCAATTCCTGCTCCAGCGTTACATTCCGCGTGCGGATGACCACCGTGCCCCCCCCGGCCATGGCATCGCGAGCATTGACCACCAGATTCATGATAACCTGCTCGAACTGCCGTTCGTCCACCCGCACCGGTTTCAGGTCGCGCCCGTGATCCGTGTGTAGCGAGACCTTTTCCCCAAGCAAACGGTTCAGAAGATGCGAAAGGTCCGAGAGCGTATCATCCAGCTTCAGGGATTTCGGCTGCAGGGTCTGTTTTCGCGAAAACGCCAGCAACTGGCGCACCAGCGCCGCTGCACGGTTGGCGTTCTGGCGGATCTGGTCGAGGTCGGCAAAATCGGGACTGCGCCGGTCACATCGTTGCAACAACAGATCGGCATGCCCCGAAATCGCGGTCAGGATATTGTTGAAATCATGTGCCACACCGCCCGCAAGCTGTCCGACCGCCTGCATTTTCTGGCTTTGCACAAATTGCGCCTCCAGCGTTTTGAATTCTGTCGCATCGCTCAGCGTGGCCAGAATGGAAACCGCACCGTTCCGCATCATCCGGGTCATGGAGAGTTGCAGGAACACCTCCTGCCCGTCCTTGTAGTGCCGGGCCATTTCGGGCCGCCCCAGCCCGAAACCCTTGAGCGTATCCGCCATGCGGTCGCTGACGGAGCGGCCCATGCCTTCGACAAGGTCGCACAGGTTGCTTTCCGACACATCGCCGGCACCCAGCAAGGCCAGCGCTGCACCATTGGCCCGCCGGATTGCGCCATCTGGGGCCGCCTCGATCATCGGAACGGGAAGGTCATCGAACAGGTCCGGCGGGGGGGGCACATTCCGTTGTGGCCATTGCAGCCGCAAACCGGTCAGCAACAGATAGTAGACCGCCGAACCGCCGGCCAGCGACAGCACGATAATGCCGAGCGTATATTGTGTGGCCAGAGACGCTGCCAGGCCGGCAAAAATCGCCAGCGTAACTATACCGACAACAACGAACAGGCCAAACCCGTCGCCCGCCCCATCACCGGCAGTTCTGTCCGATACAGTATCCGTCATGCAGCCCGTCCTCCGCCGGTCAGTTACCGGCCCGGACCCCACACTTCCCGCCAAAAGTTAATATATCATTTACAATCTTAAGTTGTAAAGCGGGATATCTATTTACGGCGTTTGTGTTCCTCGAGTCGCGGCATGATCTCGACGAAGTTGCACGGCATGTGGCGGTAATCCAGTTGGTGTTGCAAAATCCCGTCCCAGCCATCCTTGCAGGCCCCGGGCGATCCGGGCAGTGCGAAAATATAGGTGCCACCCGCAACGCCGCCGCAGGCGCGGGACTGCACCGCCGACGTGCCGATTTTCTCGACCGATATCATGGTAAACAAAGTGGAAAAGGCGTCGATCTCCTTTTCATAGACATCGCGATGCGCCTCCACCGTCACATCGCGCCCCGTCAGGCCGGTGCCGCCGGTGGAAATGATAACATCCACCCCCGCATCGGCCACCCATTCACGCAGCTTGGCGGAAATATCGGCGCGCTCGTCGGTGACGATATCGCGCGCGGCCAGAATATGCCCTGCGGCCTCGATCCGTTTCACCAGAATGTCGCCGGAGCGGTCCTCGGCCAGCGAGCGGCTGTCGGAGAC
>JALSHL010000011.1 GCA_026982255.1 Paracoccaceae bacterium
CGGCCTTCAGCCCCTCGCGCAGCAGCCAGGGCGACAGCAACAGCAGGCCGAGCGCGCCCAGTTCGCCGATCATGCCCATGGCGTCGCCGGCGCGCAATTCGCCGATGCCGCTGAACAGCAGCGGCAGGGGCGCAAGAAACAGTAGGTTGGCTCGCAGGCGCGGCTTGGCCACGCGGCGGTTGCGGAACGGATTTTGCGGAGTCGGGGCCTGCACGGTTGACGTCTGGTCACCATTGCCCTGCGGGCTGAATTTGCCGCCGTAACGTTTGGCCATAGCTATATCCCGTTGCCGAAGGACCCTGCGGCCACGGTCCAGATGATCGCGATCAGCACGAAGAATGCCAACCATTTCAGAAATTTACCGGACAATGTGCGTATCACTCCCTTGGACAGTCGAAAGACAGGTTAACATATATTGCGCCCGATGCCAGCTTTCCAGTATTTCACAGGTTCCGGCGGATTTTCGAGGACATACTATGCGCTCTGCGCAGTGTTTTCCAAGGGTTCGCGCGGTTTCCGGGGGCGCCGGATGTCGCCCATGCGTCACTTTTGTTGTTTTGGTGGCGAAAATTTGCTATGGCGGAATGGTTAACACGTCGGTGCATGTAGCGCGGGCGGCACGGAAAGGACAGTCAGCAATGGCAAAAGGCACAGTTAAATGGTTCAATCCCGACAAGGGTTTCGGCTTCATCCAGCCCGAGGAAGGCGGCAAGGACGTATTCGTCCACATCACCGCCCTGCAGGAGGCCGGATTGCAAACCCTTCAGGATAACCAGCCGATCGAATACGAAATGATCGACGGGCGCGACGGGCGCCAGAGCGCAGGCAACCTCAAGGTCTGATACCCGCTATTTACCGTCCCGCAAGACGGGATTTTCCGTTTCCGGCTTTGTCGGGCGCGGGTTACGGCTGTTGTGCCGTCTTTCCGGAATTACCCGTTCAGTTATCCATATCGGCCGCGATGGCCGGTCCGCCGTCCAGCATCAGCATGCGGAACGGTTCGGGCGACCATTTACAGGCAAAACCGTCGCCGTCGGGATCGAGGTTGAGCGGGTCCTCCTCCGGTCCGCCATTGGCCAGGAAATAGCGCTGCGCATCATCCGGTGTGCGGAATTTCCGGCATTCGGCACTGTTGAAACGGCTCTTGATGGTCGGGCGGCGGTAAACCCGTTCCCCGACCTTGTTGGTGGTGGCGCGGGCATAGGCGGCGATATTCACACCGGCAACGATTTCGGGCAGGGTGCCCGGTTCGATAATCACATACTGTGCGCGGGCCGCGGCCAGCTTGCGGGCGTCTTCCTCGCGCAGGATGATTTGCTGGTCGAAGGGTTCCTTGTTCAGATCCAGACTGCCGTCGTCGGTGGCGATGGTAGTGCCTGTCGCGCTTGCCGGTTGCGTTTCCGTATCCTGTGCGGCTGTTTCGCCGGTCGCCTCGTTGATGGCGTTTTCAAGCGATGCGGTCAGTGTGTCGGTGTTTTCGGGTGCCGCGCTTTCGGGCACCAGATTGACCGGCGCGGCCTCCTGCATGGTCGGTTGCGGCGTGTCGAAATACCCGATGCCGCCGGCCGGAACCGAGTTTTCACACGCGGATAAAACCCCGCCAAGTATCAGAAACCCCGCGACTTTCTTCAGCATTGCACTCTCCAGTATACGACAGTTACCACCACCTAGCAGGTTTCGCCGCGAATTTGGAGGCCTGTTCGATCACATAAGCGGTATTAAGCATATCGCCCTCTTTCCACGGCTGCCCGATCAGTTGCAGCCCCAGCGGCAGGCCCTGCTTGTCCAGCCCCGCCGGCACCGAAACCCCGGGCAGACCGGCGAGGTTCACCGTCACCGTGAACACGTCGTTCAGATACATCTTGATCGGATCGGCATCCGCCATTTCGCCCAGTCCGAAGGCGGCGCTCGGGGTGGCGGGGGTCAGGATCTCGTCGATACCCTCGGCAAAGACTTTCTCGAAGTCCTGTTTGATCAGCGTGCGGACCTTTTGCGCGCGGATGTAGTAGGCGTCATAGAAACCGGCGGACAGCACATAGGCCCCGATCATCACGCGGCGCTGAACCTCGTCGCCGAAGCCCTCGGCGCGGGTGCGTTCATACATTTCGGTGATCCCTTCGCCTGCCTTGATTTTCGCGCGGTGGCCGTATTTCACCCCGTCATAGCGCGACAGGTTCGAGGAGGCCTCGGCCGGTGCGATTACATAATAGGCGGGCAGGGCGTATTTGGTGTGCGGCAGGGAAATATCGACGATCTCGGCCCCCGCATCGCGCAGCATCTGCGCGCCTTCCTGCCAGAGGGTCTCGATCTCGTCGGGCATACCGTCCAGCCGGTATTCCTTCGGGATGCCGATTTTCTTGCCGCGGATGTCGCCGGTCAGCGCCGCCTCGAAATCCGGCACCGGCAGATCGGCCGAAGTGGAATCCTTCGGGTCGTGCCCCGCCATCGCCTGCAACATGATCGCGGAATCGCGCACGGTTTTCACCATCGGTCCCGCCTGATCCAGCGAGGAGGCAAAGGCCACCACGCCCCAGCGCGAGCAACGCCCGTAGGTCGGCTTCACCCCGACAATGCCGGTAAAGGCCGCAGGCTGGCGGATGGAACCGCCGGTATCCGTGCCGGTGGCACCCAGACACAGATCGGCCGAAACCGCCGCCGCCGAGCCGCCGGAGGAGCCGCCGGGGGTCAGGTCGGCATCGCTGCCGTCGCGCCGCCACGGCGATACCACGGGGCCGTAATAGGAGGTCTCGTTCGACGAGCCCATGGCGAATTCGTCCATGTTCAGCTTGCCCAGCATCACCGCGCCCGCATCGAAAAGCTGTTGCGTGATGGTGCTTTCGTATTCCGGCTTGAAGCCGTCGAGGATATGGCTCGCCGCCTGCGTCTGCACGCCTTTGGTGCAGAACAGGTCCTTGATGCCGAGCGGAATGCCGCACATGTCCGGCGCATCCCCCGCCTTGATCCGGGCATCGGCGGCCCTGGCCTGTTCCAGCGCGATTTCCGGCGTCTTGGCGGAATAGGCGTTGAGCGCATCGGCCTGTTCGATGGCGGAGAGGTAGCTTTCGGTCAGCTCGACGGCGTTCATGTCGCCCTTGCGCAGGGCGTCGCGGGCGTCGGCGATGGTCAGTTTCGACAGATCGGTCATGATTTATTCCACCACTTTCGGGACCGCGAAGAACCCCTCGCGGGCATCCGGTGCGTTCGACAGGATTTTCTCGGGATAGCCGCCGTCGGTGACCACATCCTTGCGTTTTTTCAACGCCATGGGGGTGACCGAGGTCATCGGCTCGACGCCTTCTATATCGACCTCGTTGAGCTGCTCCATGAAGTCGAGGATATTGGACAGGGCACCGGCCAGCGGCTCCAGCGCCTCTTCCTTCACTTCGATCCGTGCCAGATGCGCCACCTTGCGCGCGGTTTCTTTATCAATCGACATGGTTTTCCCCGATGGGTTTCGTTCGGTGCAGGGTTTAGCGGGCGCGGGCGCGGGGCGCAAGATGGTGCGGCGGGGTTTGCGGCGATGTTGTCGGGATCCGCCAAGATTGACACCCTGGCAGGGGTTTATTAGGATTCGGGCGTTTTAATTGGATAATGAAGGAAATAGTATGCCAACAACATTTAATGTGATTAGTGTCGGCAATTTGGCCGATATCGATACCGTCGAGGGTGATAATGTTGCGGAAAATGCGGCTGCGCTTGTCGGGTTGACTTTTGGCGGTGTCGGGAACGCACTTGTAAACAACTTCGTATCGTTGTCTCCTGTTAGCGTCGGTGGCGGATACTATGATCAGGACAACAATCCGGCCGAGACGTTTTCCATCAACAACGGTCCGCCCCAGACGTTCGATGCCTCGGTGATCTATAACGCCACGATCACCTATATTGACGGAACCACGGCCACCTATACCGCGGTGCTTTTTCAAGATACGGCCGGAAACGCCTATTTGGCGCCGGAATTTTCTGCCAATGCCGATCAGGCTACGCTCGAGGCCGGTGCAATCCGCTCCATAACGCTGGACAGTCTCGTCGGTAATGCCTACCTCGGGATGAACAGCACCCGCGAACTCTGGAACTACGTCACATGCTTCACGCGCGGCACGATGATCCGCACACCCGACGGGGAGCGCCGGATCGAGGATTTGCAAGCGGAGGATCTGGTCGAAACGCTCGACAACGGGCCGCAGGCTGTCCGCTGGATCGGTTCCACCACGGTTCCGGCCAAGCGCAATCTGGCCCCCGTGGTTTTCGCCAAAGGCACTCTTGGCAATACCCGCGAGCTTGTCGTTTCGCCGCAACACCGGATGGTGCTGTCGGGCTGGAAGGCGGAACTGCTGTTCGGCGAGCCCGAGGTGCTCTCGGCCGCGATCCATCTGGTGAACGGCGACACGATCTACCGGCGCGAGGGCGGCGAGGTGGAGTATTTCCACATGATGTTCGACACGCACGAGATTGTTTTTGCCGAAGGGGCCGCAGCCGAGAGTTTCCACCCCGGCGAAACGGGGATGGCGGCGCTGGATACGGAAACCCGCGAGGAGATTTTCACCCTGTTCCCGGAACTGCGCACCGACCTCGGCAGCTACGGCCCGACACGGCGCATGGCGTTGAAGGCGCACGAGGCAAGGGTTTTCCTGCGCTGAATTTGCCTGTTCCGTGAAATTGCGCATCCTCGACCGGCACAACAGTGGAGGGTAGTATGAAAATCATCTGGTCCGGCCATTCCGGCTTCGTATTGAAACCGGCAATCTGCGGTAACGGTTTCTTAACCTTGTTGCCGTATAAGGATTCGCACTGAGCGAGGCGGACTATCAATCCGTGGGTTTATCGCGCCGGAGTTTGTTCATTCAGACGTTGCGGAGATCGCAACACCTTACTAAACCGCCCGATGGTTGCGCCGATTAGCGACCGGCTATGTCAGCAACTGACTCAGCATTGGGCATCCGGCGCGCTAGGCCCGTCCTCACCCTCGCAGGCGATCCCGAACCCGGATGGCCGGAACCAGAAGCCAAAGCGGCTTCCCCCGAGAATTCCGACGCAAATGGAGCTGTTTTCGGGCAGGCGCCATATTTTTTGTGCCTTTTTGCCGTCGGGGTGTAGGGGGCGGGGCAAACAGAGGGCACCTGTGGGGTATTGCGCACGTATACTACCGCCGCCCCTTGAAAAACCCCCGCAACAACTCCGCCGATTCCGTCTCGCCGATGCCGGCGTAGACCTCGGGTTTGTGGTGGCACTGGGGATGGCTGAAAATGCGCGGCCCCTGTTCGACGCCGCCGGATTTCGCATCCGGCGCACCGAAGTAGACCCGCCCGATCCGCGCGGCGCTGATGGCGGCGGCGCACATGGGGCAGGGCTCCAGCGTAACATACAGGTCCGTTTCCGGCAGGCGTTCCGAGGACATCAGGCGGCAGGCCTCGCGGATGGCCAGCATTTCGGCGTGGGCGGTGGGGTCGGACAGCTCGCGCGTGCGGTTGCCGGCCATGGCCAGAACATGGCCGTCGCGCACGATCACCGCACCCACCGGAGTTTCGCCGCGGGCGGCGGCGGCGCGGGCCTCGGTCAGGGCGAGGTCCATATATGTGGTAAATCCGGCCATTCTTCCCCTAGGCTTTCCGTTTCCCCTGTTGTATGCCCCAAACATGACAGAAAAGAAACATGAAGGCGAGCGGATCGCCAAGCGGCTGGCGCGCGCGGGGGTTGCCTCGCGCCGCGAGGTGGAACGTATGATCGCGGCGGGGCGGGTGAGCGTCAACGGCAAGGTGCTGGACTCTCCGGCGTTGAACGTGCTGCCCTCCGACCGGATTCTGGTGGACAACAAGCCGGTGGCAGCGGCCGAGCCGGCGCGGTTGTGGCGCTATTACAAACCCAAGGGGCTGGTCTCGACCAACTCCGACGAAAAGGGGCGCGAGACGATTTTCGACCGGCTGCCGCAGGACCTGCCACGGGTGATGACCGTCGGGCGGCTGGATCTGAATTCCGAAGGGTTGTTGCTGCTGACCAACGACGGCGAGTTGAAGCGGCGGCTCGAACTGCCCTCGACCGGCTGGGTGCGCAAGTATCGTGTGCGCATCAACGGCTATCCCACCGACGACACGCTGGAGCCGCTGCGCAAGGGCGTGACGGTGGACGGCGAGCGGTTCCAGCCCATGAGCGTGGTTCTGGACCGCCAGCAGGGGGCGAATGCCTGGCTGACGATCGGGCTGCGCGAGGGCAAGAACCGCGAGATCCGCCGCGCCATCGAGAGCATCGGCATGACGGTGAACCGGCTGATCCGCATTTCCTACGGCCCGTTCCAGCTGGCCGAGATGAAACCGGGCGAGGTGGACGAAATCCGCCCGAAGGTGCTGCGCGACCAGTTGGGCATCGAGCGCCCCGCGCCGGTGGAACGCAAGGTGGCCACGACGAAACCGAAAGGCCCGCGGGTGCGCTCGGTGCGCCCCGGCGCGGCCAGCCCGGGTATTTCCATGCGTGGCAAGAAGCGCAGCGGGGCGAAGGGGAAGAAACGGTAGGGGCCGGCGGCGGTTGACCCGCCGCGCCAAACCCCCTACCTAGCCTTCATGCGGATGGCTGGATGGCTGCACCCCTTGCGGGTGAGGAAAGTCCGGACTCCATGGAGGAATGACGCCGGTTAACGGCCGGCCGGGGCAACCCGAGGGAAAGTGCCACAGAAAACAGACCGCCCTGCGTGCAGGGTAAGGGTGAA
>JALSHL010000012.1 GCA_026982255.1 Paracoccaceae bacterium
CCAAAATTGCCCGTGGCATAGACCACATGCCCGCCCAGCGGCAGGCTGGCGATATCGACCTCCGTTGCCGGTTTCCACTCCGGCGCGGCAATCAACTGCACTTCGGGCAACGAGAAGCGCCCGCAGTTCGGATCGCCCTGACATCCCGATATGCGCAACCGCATGAAGCGGGCGGAAACCGTGTCGTCGAAGGGAATATACTGCGGGCGCATGCTGGCGCTCAGGCGTCCCTCGGCCAGCACCTGCCAGTCGGTGCTGTTTTCCGAGACCGCGATTTCATAGCCCGCCGCCCAGCCCTTGCGCGGCTCGGTGCTGCGCAGGTGGATCATCGCCCCCGTGACAGGGGCGGTTTCGGGCAGCGTGAATTCCATCTCGCGCCCGTCGATTGGCCGGTTGCCGCTGTGCATGGCCAGCCCGTCATGGAGATAGGCGTATTTATCCGCCCTGTTTTCATCGACCGCTTCACCGTTCCAGCGGCTGATCCGCGTACCGAAGGCATAGTTCAGCACATTAAACCCGCCCTGCATCTGTTCCGGTGCCGACCAGAAGGCAAACGGTGCGCGCGGCGGCGCGTCCAGCGCCAGCGGAATATCGAAAACCGCACCGGTCGAGTCGTTTCCGCTTTCGACAACGACCGACAGCGCCGGCACCAGCGTCGGGCTGAGCATCGGCGGCGCCCGAAGCGTCATCGCAACCGCCTGTTGTGCCCCTGCCGGAACGGAAACCGCTTGCGAACCCCCTTCCAGCCGCCAGCCTTCGGCCAGCATGGTGGCTTGCAGACGCCCGGAAATATCCGTCGCGCCGGTGTTTTCCAGCGTAACGGAAACCTCCGCCTGCTGTCCGGCCTGTGCATAGGTTGCGAGCGGCGTTTCCAGCCCGTTCAGGGAAACGGACACCGGCAAATCGCCGCCCGCATCGGTGGCGGCAATCCAGTCGGGACGACCGGGCTGCAACACCGGCGGCAAGGCAACCAGCGGCGCGGCATCCTTTTCCAAGCGCTCCTCCAGCGCCGTGAACGGAGCCAGCGGCCCCATATCCGCCAGCACCGGCATATCGTCCGCGCCGTAGAAATCGCAGGTCCAGGCAAAGGGAAATTCCGGCGCAGAATACCCGCGCAGTTCGAGTGTCCCGCTGCGGGCCGCATCGTGCCGGAACGGGCGCAAACCGTTTTCGAAAGGCGCATCGGAAAAGGCAAAAGAATTCGCGGATTCGATGCGGCCGGTTTCCGACAGCAACCGCCCCGCCGCGTCGCGACAGACATAGGCGCCGATCGCTCCGGCCGGATAATCGGGCACGATTTTGTCCCTGTCGCCCTTGTCGGCCAGCCAACCGGTTACGCGGGTGCCCGGTTTCACCGCCAGCGGCGCTTCGGTTTCGGTGGCCGTCACCGTCACCGCGGGCGCGGTTTGCGGGGCAAACCGGATCTGACACTCATAGGGGGAATCCGTGCGGTCCGAGCCCTCGATACGCAGGCGCACAGCCCCGCCGGTGGCGGAGTCATAGGGCAGAACCTCGGGCGCAAACCGGCCATAGATCATCAGTTTTTCATCGACATAGGACATCACCCGCCAGGTCAGGTCATTATCGGAGCGGCAGCCGACCAGCACCTGTCCGGCCCCGTCCGGCAGTGCCAGATGTGCCAGATCCGCCGCATCCAGCATACCGACCCGCCCCGCAATATCCCCGTCCATCGGCACCGCCCGCAGATTCTCCGGCAATTGGTCCGGCTCGCCCGACTCCACGCGAGCGGCCCGCTGGACGCCCAGCGTGTAAACCCCGCGTGCGCCTGCATCGGTTCCGCGCACCAGCACCGCATAGTCACCGGCCGGAAGGTTGGCGGCATAGGTATAGGCCTGCCCCGCAGCCAGCACCGCCTGATTGTCCCAACCGGCCCCGTCCTGATACATTTCCACCCGCATCCCGCCATCGTCCGGCGCCTGCACGGCGACTTCTACCGGTGTTTTCCCGTCAAGCCGGAACAGAAAATAGTCGTAGTCGTTCTCGCGCAGAAATGTGCCCCTGTAGGTCGTGCCGAAATCCATCCGCACACCGGAATTCAGTGTATCGTTCGGCTCCGCCTCGAACCCTGCCGGTTTCGGCCCCAGATCCATCAGTTTCAACGCATAGTCCCCGTTTCCGCGCAGCTCCACCGCGTAGCGCCCGAAATTCAGCGACAGCGGTTCGGCCGAGAGACGCCCCGAGTCGCTGCGCGTATCCAGCACCACACGTCCTTTCGGGTCCGTCAGGATCATCCGCTCCACGCCCCGCACCCCGATCAGCCGCCACAGGCGACCGTCCCCGGGAATATCGAACGAGAACACATCCGGATCACCCTCGGCCAGCGTTCCGCGAACGGCACCGCCTTCCGGCAGGGGACGGGCGGCTGCGAGCGTATCGTTCGGCTCCTGCTCCGCGCGCCCTTCCGGGGTGGCGACATTCTCCGAGGTCACCGAATAATCCACCGGCAAAGGCGCATTTGCCGCGTTGCGCCGGATCGACAGACGATATTCGCCGGCGCCCAGAACCAGTTGCGGCAAGGCGACAACACCCCGAGCGGCATTGCGGTCGGCCAGCAGAAACCACTCGTCCCCGGATTTGCCGGACAACATCACATTGTAGTCCAGCCACGGTGCGTCTGTGGTGATGTCGAACCGGACCGTTTGTTGCTCCGGCAGGGAAAAAACCAGTTCGTCCTCGTCCGGATCGGTCAGCAGGATGCCCCTGAATGTCCCGCCAATGCTGTAGGGCTGCGGGGCGTTGTATTCATAGCCGGAGTTCGGCTCTGTCTCGTCATAGCTTCCTGTGACCGGAGTCACCCGCAACAGGGTCAGCGGCTCCGGCCCTGTCGCCACCTTCGCATTCAACGTAATTTCCGCATCTTCGGCAAACACCATCGGAAAAGCGCCACCGGAAAGGATCCGCCGTTGCGGCACGCTGGCGCTCCAGTCCGCCCGTGGCTCGACAATGGCCTCGATTTTTACCGGCGTGGCTCCGGTTGCCGGAAGGGTCAGCCGCAACCGGTCCGAAAACCGCATCAGTTTTTGCCAGTCGTTCCCCGTCGGAAGAATCCCGCCGTCCTGCGGACTGTCTGCCGCTGGCAGCGCAGCTTCGGTCGTGACGGTCAGCGTCGCGCCGTCGGAAGGGGCAGCCACCAGAAAATACGGCACGCCTGCCGGTATCAGGACGGGCCCCAGATTTGCCGGCGAGTAGAGACCGCCGTCGCTGCGCAACAGCCGCGGATTGGTTTTGCTGTCCGGCCGTCCGTCGTCGGTATCGAATACATACAGGCTTACCTGCGCGGGTTTGTCGGTTGAAAACCGGTATAGCCCCGTTTGTGCAAATTCCAGCCAGTATTTGCTTAGACCGGAGACCCGCGCCGTTTCTGTTCCGCTCGTAAACACCTCTGATGTTTCGAACGGGGACGTCTGCGCGACCGCCACCGGAGACGCCAGCGCAATCAGCAGCGATATGACAAGCCGTTTCATTTTCCGCACAATCCCGAAAACGGATTGGCTCCGGTAGCGCCAAGACCTAGACCGGTGGAAAGGCCCAGCGATGCGGCCAGAAGATCGTCCATCCAGTTCAGGCGCGTCACAACCTCTCCGACGCCGCCCAGCAAGGCAAAGCCGAGGATTGTCCAGCCCGCGTTCGCCGCCTGACAGCATGTGTCGGCTCCGCATTGTATTGCACCGTTTATGCCGATGGCGCTGGTGATGATGGCATCGGCAAGCATCACATATTCAGCTGCCTCGCCGCCATAGCCGAAGGCATCCACGCCGATGGCCGCGCCGCTCACCGGATCAATGCGCCACCACGCCGGATTGCCCCCTGTAGCCAGCGCCAGAACCATGCCGCGCTCCAGATCCCTGCGCGCCGCTGCCTTGGCGAATTCCGGAATATCGAGGGCCCCCAGCGTTGCAATATCGGTGATGGTCAGCAGTCCGGGCGCGCTGGACAGGACCTCCCACGATCCGGCCCGCGCCCGTGTGGACCCGAGCAACGCTGTGCCATCCATCAACGCCGACTCCAGAAGGGTCTGCGCCACCCCTGCCGAAAACGCCACCGCCGGATCGGCCACCCAGCCGTCGCTATCCATAGAAAACCCGCGCAGGCCCGACTGCATGATATCGGTGGCATACACCCGCGTTCCGTCCGGTTTCAGACCGGTTTCGGACAGCATGATGAAAGGTTCCGCCAGATACCCCATGCCCTGCGCACCCGCACCGGCCTGCGCCGCGGCGTCAAAGAACATCGCCAGCGTCGCGCTTTCCGCCGGATTGACCAGCGAGGGGTTTTCCGTTGTCGCCATTTCCCCCACCCGCGCGATTTGCAGGTCCAGCAATTCTGCCGCCCCGATCGCACCTGTCAACGCGTTGAGCGACCAGATACCCGCCAGCGGCCGCGCGCTGTCCTGCGTGATCCACGTCCCTTCCGCCCGGTTCTCCGGCCCGATACGATCAACGAGATACCGCTCGAACACCCGCGGCTTTCTGTCATCCGGCGGCAGATAGGTCACACGGACAATCAGGCCCGTGGCCTCTTTCACCGCGGTCTGCTCTGCCCCTTCGGGCGCGCCGAGACCGCCGAGAATATTCGTTACCGCCGACGTGCTGCCCGCGACCGAGGCAAACAGGTCAGCCATCCCGTTACTGGCCAGAACATCCTGCGCCGACAGGGTTTCCCCGAACATGGTAAAGGCTCGCGCATCCGGTGCCAGCCCGTCCCCGAGCAGCGGGAAATAGTAATTCGCGTCGGCAATATCCGCCAGCGATCCACCCCGCAGGGCAATATCGGGGATGACCGACAGCACCAGCGGCCGGCGGCCAAGGTTGGCGACCGGAAACTCCTGCGTGCGCATCAGGGAAACCGTGCTGAAACGCTCCCCCTCGCGCACTTCGAGCATCAATTCGACCCGCAGGCGATGCAGCAATCCGTCAGGCAGGGGGCTGCTTACAAACCCGTCGGGCATGATCGCGCTGTCGGGAGTGAAGGCGATATGCAGATCCTGCCAGTCATCCAGCGCAAACCGTCGGGCCTGCACCCAGTAATAATCCTGCGCCTCGCGCAGCATCTGTTCCGAGAGGGCCGTTCCATCGGGCAGGCTGTCGCGCGCCCCTGCCACAATTTCCGCCACCGCATCGGGCGAACGTGCCGGCGGAATACCCTGCTCGACCAGCCTGCGCAGCGGGGCCAGCACCGTGCTGTCACCGACCATCGTTTCCATATCCGAAATCACGGCAATAGCAGCCGGAACATCCCGCGCGGCAGGTCGTGCAGGGCTTGGCGCCACCGTGCGCAGCAGTGCCCGCGCAGCATCTTCGGAAAGGGTGGCGCGGGCAATACGGGCCTCGTATCCGGCCTCGTTCAACGCCCCCGCCAGCACCAATGCCTGATCGAGCGCATTCCCCGCCCCCGCCGCCAGCGCCCCGCGCGCCCCGCGCAACGCACCGGCATAAACCTGCGTAACCATCCGGCCGTCAATCGCCGTGGCAATTGACGAAATGTCGTCAACCGACAGATCAAGCGTCAGGGAATCATAGTCGAAACTGTCCCGGTCCAGTGTTCCGCGCAGCAGCTCCGCCTGCGTCGCGTATTCTTGCATCGACAGTGTTTGCGACAGTCCGGAAACCGGAAAACCGGCCATCAGAATCGCCGCAACAATATACCGCGCCAAGAAACCCCGCATACCGTTCACCTCGCAATAGCTTCAATCCAATGCGGGCATCGTAGCAGAAACCGGCCGAAATTTCCAGATATCCGGCCGGGACACTAATAGGCGTTCATGGTCAGCAGCTCGTATTCCGCCACCTGCTCGTCCTCCTGATTGAACAGGGTGACATTCCAGCGGACCTCGCCGTATTCGTCGTTGCGCTTGGTCTTGCGTTTGACGGTCAGGCGCACCCGCACGGAATCGCCGGGGCTGACAGGTTTCTGGAAGCTAAGCCCGTTCAGCCCCGTATTGGCCAGTACCGGCCCGACGTTGGGTTCCACAAACAGACCGGCGGCAAAGGACAGCAGCAGATAGCCATGCGCCACGCGACCGGGGAAGAACGGGTTGGCCGCCGCCGCCTCCTCGTCCATATGGGCATAGAAGGTATCGCCGGTGAAATTGGCGAAATGCTCGATATCCTCCAGCGTGACCACGCGCGGTTCGGTGTGGATCGTCTCGCCGATCTGCAATTCGGCGAAGGTTTTGGTGAACGGATGCTGGTCGGTCTCGATTTCCCGCGCCCCCGGGATCCAGGTCTCGCCAATGGCCGAGATCATATCGGGGCTGCCCTGGATCGCCGTGCGCTGCATATAGTGCATGACCCCGCGCACCCCGCCCATTTCCTCGCCACCACCGGCGCGGCCCGGTCCGCCGTGGACCATATGCGGCAGGGGCGAGCCGTGGCCGGTGCTTTCCTTCATCGATACGCGGTCGTTGAAATACAGCCGTCCGTGGAACGCTCCCGCACCCAGCGCCACCTGCCGCGCCACCGCCGGATCATGGGTGATGACCGAGGCCACGAGGCTCCCCATCCCGCGATTGGCAATGGCGATTGCATGGTCGAGGTCGCGATAGGGCATGATGGTGGAGACCG
>JALSHL010000013.1 GCA_026982255.1 Paracoccaceae bacterium
CCGCGAACTTGCCGAAACCATCGCCGAAGTCACGGGTTTCAGCGGAAATCTGGAATTCGATACGACCAAACCCGATGGCACCCCCCGCAAATTGCTGGATACTTCCAGAATTTCGGCGCTGGGCTGGCAGCCGGAAATCGGGCTGCGGGAAGGATTGCAACAGACCTATGAATGGTTTCTGGACAATCAGGACATGTTCCGGGGGAAATAGAGCGGGTTCCCGCCCTGATTGCAGCGGCTCCGGCCTGATCTGTTGACGGCAAAAGGTGCCTGTGGCATGACACGCCGACAACAGGACGGGCTGGTTGCTACATATTGAAAGGGCTATGCCTTATGAACTGGTTGATTACCGGAGGATGCGGATTTCTCGGAACAGCACTCGCCACCCGATTGCTTGCGGATGGCGGGCACAAAATCCGCGTTCTGGACAACCTTTCGACGGGTTCGCGTGCCGATCTCGCAAAGGTGGCCGGATTTGCCGAGGCAGACCTTGAAGCCGATGCCGGAAACTGGGACAGCGACCTGACATTGTTCGAGGGTGATATCCTCGATCCCGAGGCGGTTGACTGGGCGCTGACCGGCGCGGATGTGGTTATCCACCTTGCCGCCAATACCGGCGTTCCGCAATCCGTCGAGGATCCGGTGTTCGATTGCCGGACCAATGTCATGGGGACACTGACCCTTCTGGAGGGATGCAGGAAGGCCGGCACCGGCCGTTTCGTTTTTGCCTCCTCCGGCGCTCCGCTCGGTGTCCAGACTCCGCCTCTGCACGAGGAAATGGCCCCGCGCCCGGCTTCGCCCTATGGCGCGTCCAAGCTGGCCGGAGAGGGTTACTGCTCCGCCTATTTCCAGTGTTTCGGGATAGAGACCGTCACGCTCCGCTTCGGGAATATTTTTGGCGAGGGCAGCATCCACAAAGGGTCCGTGGTTGCCAAGTTTATCAAATCCGCCATGGCGGGCGAGCCGCTCGAAATCTATGGTGACGGCAGCCAGACACGGGATTTCATCTATATTTCCGATCTGGTTCAGGCGATGTATCAGGCTGCAACCGTTCCGGGAATCGGTGGCGAGACCTTCCAGATAGCTTCGGCATCCGAGACATCGGTGCTCGAACTGACGCAGAAACTTCTCGATGCCATGCGGGCCGAGAATATTTCCGTCCCCGAAACCTATCACGGGGAAAAACGGCTTGGTGATGTGGCGCGGAACTATTCCGATACCACAAAGGCGAACACCATGCTTGGCTGGTCGGTGAAAGTACCGCTCGAGGACGGGCTGCGGCGGACGGTCCGGTATTTTCAACAGATCGAACAATAATAGCGACGGGGGCTTGCAATGCGTGTTCTGATTTTGGGTGGCGACGGTTATCTGGGATGGCCGACAGCAATGGACATGGCCGCTGCCGGTCACGAAGTGCTTGTCGCCGATAACTACCTGCGCCGGCGTATTGCCGAGGCAACCGATAGCGAGCCGCTGCTGGCAACGCCCAGCCTGAGCGAACGGGCGCGTATATTCCGGGCGGTTTCCGGACACAACATCTCTGTCAGAATAGTCGATCTGTCCGATGCGGACGCGATGTTCGACCTTGTGCGGGGTTTCATGCCCGACAGTGTTATCCATTATGCGGAACAGCCTTCTGCGCCCTATTCGATGCGCGGTTTCAATGAGGCGCGCGAAACGTTCCGCAACAATCTGGATGTGACATTCAACTGCATCTGGGCGGTCAAGGAAATCGTCCCCGAATGCCATATCGTCAAGCTCGGAACCATGGGCGAATACGGGACTCCGAATATCGACATCGAGGAAGGCTGGCTGGAAGTAGAGCACAAGGGCCGCAAGGATACGTTCCTCTATCCCCGTGCTGCCGGTTCACTCTATCATACGACCAAGGTTCTGGATACCGACCTGTTGTGGTTCTATGTCCGGACTTACGGGCTTCGGGTGACCGACCTGATGCAGGGTCCTGTTTACGGGATTTCCACACCCGAAGCGGATCTGGATCCACGGCTTTGCCCGAATTTCCACTACGACGATATGTTCGGAACCGTGATCAACCGGTTTCTGGTGCAGGCCGTGGCCGGTGTGCCGCTGACCGTTTACGGCAAGGGCGGGCAGGTTCGCGGATACCTGAACCTGCGCGACACGTTGCAATGTGTCCGGCTCGCCGCGGAAAATCCGGCAAAACCCGGCGAACTGCGCATATTCAACCAGCTTACCGAGGTGTTTTCGGTGAACGAGATTGCCGATAGGGTCAAGGCAGTCGGGGACAGGATGGACCTTGATGTAAAGATCGAGTCGATTCCCAATCCGCGCAAGGAAAAAGAAGAACACTACTATAACCCGACCCATACCGGCCTGACGGATCTGGGTTTGAAACCGCATCTGATGACGGACGATGTTCTGGCGGTCATGCTGGAGCGCATCATTGAAAACCGCTACAATATCCAGACGGACCGGATTATGCCGCGCGTGAGGTGGAACGGATGACAATTTCGAAATTCAAGGGCAAAACCGTTCTGGTAACCGGCTCCTGTGGCACCGTGGGGAGCGAACTGGTGCGCCAGTTGGTCGAGGGACCGACAGCGAAGGTCGTCTGTATCGACAACAACGAAACCGAGCTGTTTTTCCAGCTGGAGCAGTACAAGCACACAGGCCGTGTGCGCTGCCATCTGGCGGATATTCGTGACATCGAGGCACTGAAACTGCGCATGTCCGGCGTTGATATTGTTCTGCATACGGCGGCATTGAAGCATGTCGGCCTGTGCGAGGACAGCCCGAACCAGGCGATACACACGAATATTGTCGGAACGCAGAATGTTATCGACGCCGCGTTGGCCTGCGATGTCGAGCGGGTGATTTTCACCTCGACCGACAAGGCGGTGAACCCCACCAATGTCATGGGAACCTCCAAGTTGATGGCGGAACGCCTGATGACGGCGGCGAGCGAGAGCAACCATAAGTCCCGGACCATTTTCGCATCCACCCGCTTCGGCAATGTTCTGGGATCGCGCGGATCGGTTGTGCCACTGTTCCGTCGCCAGATCGAAAAGGGCGGGCCGGTCACGCTGACGGACAAGGCCATGACCCGTTTTATCATGACCTTGAGCGAGGCCGCCGCACTGGTGCTGGAATCCGTCTGGCTGGCCCGTGGCGGCGAGGTTATGGTCACCAAAATGCCCGTGGCCCGGATCGAGGATATTGCCGTTACCATGCGGGATGCCCTGCGGGGGGAGCGTGAAATCGAAATCGTCGAAATCGGAGCGAAGCCGGGCGAGAAAATGTATGAAGAGCTGATGAACGAGGAAGAAGTCCGCCGTGCGTTCGAATATGGCGATTTCTTTGTTGTTCTGTCGGCTTTTGCCGATTCGTCGGCGCCGATGTATGCGCATTTGCATGACAGCCCGAAACCCGACCGCCCCTACAATTCGACCCACGAACCGGCGATGAGTGCCGGCGAGGTGGAACAGTATTTCCGTGATCGGTGCATTATTTGAAACCGGTGGCGCGATTGTCCGCTCTGGTGCGGCCCAGAATCCGTGCGGCGCGCCACAAGGCGCTGACGCGGGTATTTTCGGGTGTCCTCCCGTATTATGTCGTTAACGAATTTCCCAAGTCCGGCGGAACCTGGCTGGCCGAGATGCTGTCCGAAGCACTGGACGTCCCCTTCCGCCGCAACCAGCCGCTTCGGCTGGAACGTAGCATTGTGCACGGGCATTTCCTGAGCCCTTACGGCCTTCGCAATGTTGTCGTTGTCTGGCGGGATCCGCGGGATGTTATCGTGTCTCTATACCATCATTGCTATTTCATTAACGAGCACCAGAACTCCGGTGTCGTCGCGAAAATGAAGGACAGGCTTCCTTTTGCGGATTACGAGGATGTCCGGGCGAACCTGCCGGCGTTTATCCGTTTCATTCACACCACACCGCTTGTGCCGCGCTTTACGCTGGAACAGTTCGCGGCCGGCTGGCTCGACCGGTCCGGCGTGGTTCATACGAGCTATGCCCTCTTGCGCGGCGACACGGTCGGGGAGCTTGGCCGGATCGTTTCCGGGTTGACGGGGAAGCGTCCCGCGGAAAACCGCTTGGCCGAAATCGCTGCCCGGCACGAGTTTTCGAAGGTCAAGGCGGCTGCGGAAAAAGACCGGCGATCCGGCACCGAACGGTCGTTTGTCAGGGCCGGCTCTGTCGGGGGCTGGGTCGGTTATTTTTCGGACGAGGCACTGGAGGCCTTGCCCGCGTCCTATGCCGTTCTGGCGGAAAAGATAGCGGCACTGCCGGATTCCGGGCGGGGGCAAGACAGATGAAACCCCTGCTGGGCACCGCGTTGATAAAGGTCGCGAATGCGCTGCTCGGGATAGTGGTGGCAATCGTGCTGGCGCGGGCGCTGGGTGCCGCGGATTACGGCGTCTATTCCACGGCCTTTGTGCTGGCATCGGTCATTTCGGTTTTTGCCCAGTTCGGTCTGTCGAATCTGGTATTGCGCGAAACGGCGGTTGCGGCAGCCGGTGAAAACTACTCCGGCATGAAATCGATCTGGATATGGGCGTCCCGTGTCGCATTGTCCTTTGCCTTCGCGGCCATTGCGGTCGGGGCAATCGCCGGTTTCGTTCTGCGTGGCAACTATAGCTCCGCACAACTGGCAACCTATTTTCTGGCGCTGGCTGTCGTGCCGTTTCTGGCGCTCGGGACGCTGCGCGCTGCGGCTCTGCGCGGGTTGGGCCATGCTGTCCTGTCCCAGTTTCCGCAACTTGTTCTCAGGCCGTTTTTGCTGCTGGTGCTGGCGCTCCTGCTGGGGAGAATGGTTCCCGCATCGCCGCAATACGCGATGGTGATGCAGCTTTCGGCGACGGTTGGCGCGTTTCTGGCGGGCAGCTGGCTGTTGTGGAAGTTCGCACCGAAGGAACTGCTCAAGGCAACCGCCGGCACGTTTCCCCGCCGCCAGTGGTGGACGGCATCGGGCATCATGGCCCTGTCGGCAGGCATGAACCAGATCAATAACTATGCGGATATCCTGCTATTGGGACTGTTCCGGTCGAGCGAAGAGGTCGGCCAGTATCGCGCGGCGTTTCAGGTTTCGGCACTGGTGGCGTTCGGGGTGCAGGTTGTGGCCATGGTCTATGCCGCAAAGTTCGCGCAGTTCCGGCACAATACCGATCCGGCACAATTCCAGAAAATCGTAAGCCGGGCCGCGCGCCTGGCTTTCGGCTTTGCCTTCCCTGCAGCTCTTGTTCTTGTTCTATGGGGCGGCTTTTTTCTGGAACTTTTGTTTGGCGCGGAGTTCCGCGATGGTTATGCCCCGCTGGCAATTCTGGCTGCGGGGCAGGCGATGGCGGCCTTTTTCGGGTCAATCGGGATACTCTTGAACATGAGCGGCATGGAAAAGCATGTGGCCAAAGGCATGGGTTTTGTCGCCCTCAGCAATCTGGTTCTGAACATTGTCCTGATCCCGCCTTTCGGCATGACAGGCGCGGCGCTGGCCACGGTGTTGTCGATTTCGGTGTGGAAAGTCCACCTCTGGCACAGTGCCAGAAAAGAGCTGCATGTCGATAGCAGGGCACTGGTTTTCGGAGGGCGCCGCGATGGATAGGGTCAATCCGGCAAAGGTAGTTTTTGTCGCCGGTGCGTCACGCTCCGGCTCGACGCTGCTGGAGGATCAACTGGCCCTGGCGAGCGGGGGGACAAATGTTGGCGAGATGCGCCGCATCAATGATTTTTTCCTCGAAAACTGGGAAAAAATAACCGATCCGTCCGGTCGCCATGGCTGCGCCTGCGGTCAGCCTGTCCGCGATTGTTCTTTCTGGAACGAAGTCGCGGCACATGCCGGTATAACGTTTGGTAAAGACAGGTTTTCGAGTCAGGGCGGCTGGATCGTGCGGACGACCTTCAAGCTGTCTGCGCTGCTCCTAGGTGCGAGGGTGACCCGCTCGGTGGCAAAAATATGGGGGCCTTTCCGTCAAGAACTGGAATCTGCCGAAAACTGTTTTGCCCTGTATGATGCGATTGCGGAACTGACCGGCGGAACCTGTGTGGTCGATGCGTCCAAGCAGATCCACCAGTATCTGATGTTGCGTGTCGCCCGCCCTGACGCCATGTGTCTTATCGTGTTGGTGCGCGATGCCCGTGCCGTCAGCCTGTCGATGATCAGGGGCAGTCGGCGGAACGGGTTTGTCCACCACATCGAAAAGCGCAAAAAAACGGGAGGCGTGACAGAGCCGGACCTTGTCCGCGCGGCGGCGCTTGCCTGGTGGCGTGCCATGTCGAACGTATTCCTGACCGGCCTTCTGACGCCCCGACGCCGCAAGGCATTCATCCGCTACGAGGATTTTTGCGACCACCCGCAACAGGAAACCCGCCGCCTGCTGACGCATTTCGATATTCCGGCCGAAGGGAGCAGGGAGGATATCGTCACCCATGCAATCGGCGGCTCCCCTTCGCGCCGGAGTGCGGATTTCCGGACCATCCGGCGGGATGACAGTTGGCGGAAACAATGGTTCGACCGGCCCCGGTTTGTGTTGCCATGGCGGGTATCCCTGTTGAACAGGCTGGCGGGGTATCGTGATGATGATGCGTAAAATGAC
>JALSHL010000014.1 GCA_026982255.1 Paracoccaceae bacterium
TCCAGATTGCACTTGCACTCGCCAAAGATTCGGATAAAAAGCCCGCCAGACGCTGCCGTAGCTCAGGGGTAGAGCACTCCCTTGGTAAGGGAGAGGCCGGGAGTTCAAATCTCCCCGGCAGCACCATTTACCGGAAATATTACCTGTTGCAGGCCGAACGGAAAACGGCGACCGCTGTTATGCGATCGCCGTGTTGCGTGTTCAGACCCGTGCGGCCCATTCCCATTGCGGGGTGAAACGGCCGAGGACCTCGTTGACGGCCTCGTCGCTAACGCTATCGTCGCCGGTTTCGACCACGGCGACCAGGCCGCGTTTCTTGTCCTCGTAAACGCTGGTGACGGTGGCAGCAATTCCCGCCTCGGCCAGCGCCGCGTTATAGACGCGGGTGATGGCCATTTTGCGCAGGTCCGGCTTGAAGATCTTGCCGACCGCGGTTTTCGGCAGTTCCTCGAGTATCTCGACATATTTCGGAATCGCGGCTTTCTCGCCGATGTGTTCCTTCATATGCGCCAGCAACTCGTCGGTAGAGGCCGTCGCCCCTTCGACCAGTTCGACATAAACACAGGGCAGTTCGCCGGAATGCGCATCGGGCTGGCCGATAGCTCCGGTGAAGGCGACGTCGGGATGGCCGGCGAGAGCCTCCTCGATCTCGGCGGGGTCGATGTTGTGGCCGCCGCGGATGATCAGGTCCTTGGCGCGGCCGGTGATCCAGATATAGCCGTCCGCGTCGATGCGGCCCAGATCGCCGGTGCGCAGGTGGGTGCCGTTGGCGAACAGGCCGACGTTCTTGTCCTCTTCGGTATAGGTGTGCCCGGTATAGACACCCGGGTTGCTCACACAAATCTCGCCGACCTCGTCCACGCCGCATTCCTTGAGCACATTGCCTTCGGCGTCGCAATGCAGGATTTTGACGTCGCAATAGGGAAACGGCAGGCCGACGGAACCGATTTTCTGCTCGCCGTCCGGCGGGTTGATCGACACGAGGCAGGTAGCCTCGGTCATGCCGTAGCCTTCGAGGATTTTCACACCGGTCGAGGATTCGAATTTCTTGAACAGCTCCACCGGAAGCGGGGCCGAGCCGCAAAGCGCGAACTGCAGGGTCGAGACATCGGCATTTACCGGACGCTGCATCAACGCGGATACCGCAGTCGGCACGGTGACCATGAAGGTTGCCTTGTAACGTTCCAGCAACTTCCAGAAATTATCGAACACACCCTCACCGCGATAGCCCTGCGGGGTCGGCATCACCATGTGCGCACCGGAGGCAATGGCCGCCATCAAAATCGGATAGGCCGCGAATACATGGAACATCGGCAGCGGACACATCAGCACGTCTTTTTCGGTGAAAATCATATCGGCAGCGCACCAGCCGTTATAGATCATGCCGGAGAACTTGTGCTGTGCCACTTTCGGCATACCCGTGGTGCCGCCGGTATGGAAATAGGCCGCAACGCGGTCCTTGCCGCTTTCCTGAAAGTCGAGTGTCGGGCTGGCCTTGTCCATGGCCGCGTTGAAATCGAGCACCTTGGCCGAGTGCGCCGCCTCGACCTTCGGGCGGATCAGCGGGACGATCCAGCTGAGTGGCGGCGTCAGGTAGCGTTTGAGGTCGACCTGAAAGATCGTTTTGACCCCCGGGGCCAGTTCGGCAGCCTTCGCCACCTTCTGCGCCACATCGGTTTTCGGGAACGGGGCAAGGGTCACGATGGCCTTGGCACCGGTTTCGCGCAGGATGGCCGCGATCTGTTCCGGCTCCAGCATCGGGTTGATCGGGTTGACGATACCGGCCGTGGCCCCGCCGAGCAGGGACAGGACCGCCTCGTTACAATTGGGCAGGATATAGGCCACCACATCGGTTTCCCCGATACCGTTGGCGCGGAATACATTGGCCGCCTGTGCCACGCGTTTGCGCAGGCCGTCCCAGGTGAAGGTCTCGGCCTTGTCGGTCGGGCCGGACTTGATCTGGAAGGTCAGTGCGTTGCGCGATCCGAATTTGTCGGCGGTTTTGGTTATCACCTCGAACAGGGTTTCCCCATAGCGCCGTTTTTCATACGGCATTTCCTGCTCGGTGGCGATTTTGTCGGCTAAAGTCGTCATCGTGGACATGGTTTTTCCTTCCCTGGACATGCAGCCCCTGTTGTCGGGGCATTGTCATAGACAATGGGGATGAATCACCTGCGTGACAAGGGGTCAGCCCGCTTGACCATCCGTAAACTGCAGCTTCGCAAGCCGTGCATACAGCCCGCCCTGCTTCACGAGCTGCTCGTGCGTGCCCTCGGCGACGATGCGGCCCTCGTCGAAAACCACGATGCGATCGGCCTTTTTCACCGTGGCCAGACGGTGGGCAATGATCAGCGTCGTGCGGTCCTGCGAGAGTTTCTCGACAGCTACCTGCACCGCCCGTTCGCTTTCGGCATCGAGGGCCGATGTCGCCTCGTCCAGCAACAAGACCGGCGAGTCACGCAGGATGGCGCGGGCAATGGCAATCCGCTGTTTCTGTCCGCCGGACAACATCACGCCGCGCTCGCCGACATAGGAGTTGTAGCCCTGCGGCAGACGTTCCAGAAATTCATGCGCGGCGGCGGCTTTGGCGGCTTCGACCACCTCGGCGTCGCTGGCATCGGGGCGGCCGAAACGGATGTTTTCCATCGCGGTCGTGGCAAAAATCACCGGATCCTGCGGGACAAGGGCAAAGGCGCGGCGCAGATCGGCGCGCAGCATGGTTTCGATCGGGATGTCGTCCAGACATATCTCGCCCTCGTCCGGATCGAAGAACCGCATCAGAAGCTGGAAAATCGTCGATTTGCCCGCCCCGGAGGGGCCGACAAGGGCGACCGTCTCTCCGGGTTCGATATGCAGGTTCAGGTCGGCCAGCGCCTTGACCTCGGGGCGGGCCGGATAGCGGAAGGTCACATCCGTGAACCGGATATCCCCCCTGGCGCGTGCCGGTGCCGGCACGGGGTTTTCGGGGTCCTTGATGACATCCTCGGCCTCGATCAGTTCGATCAACCGCTCGGTGGCACCGGCCGCGCGCTGCAGTTCGCCCCAGATTTCCGACAGGGCCGCAACAGCGCCCGCAACCATGACCGAATAGATCAGGAACTGCACCAGCTCGCCCGGCGACATGATGCCGTTGATCACATCGCGCGCGCCCATCCACAGCACGCCGACAACGCCGGTGAATACCAGAAAAATCACCGAAATCGTCATGATCGCCCGTGTCACAATCCGGCGGCGCGCGGCGTCGAAGGCCGCCTCGGTCAGGCCGTCGAAGCTTTTGCGGCTCTCGGCCTCGTGGGTATAGGCCTGCACGGTCTGCGCCGCCAGCAGGGTTTCCGATGCCTCGCCGGAGCTTTGTGCGATCTTGTCCTGGCTCTCACGGCTGAGGGTGCGCAGCTTGCGGCCCAGCACCAGAATCGGGATGATCACCACCGGCACCATCAACAGCACCAGACCGGTCATCTTGAGCGAGGTGATCGACATGAAAACCAGCCCGCCGAACATCATCAGCACATTGCGCAGGGCAACCGAGACCGAGGAGCTGATAACCGACAGGATCAGCGTGGTATCGGTGGTCAGGCGCGAAAGCACCTCGCCGGTCATGATTTTTTCATAGAACGCGGGGCTGAGGCCGATCACCTTGTTATAGACCGCCATGCGAATGTCCGCGATCACCCGCTCGCCAAGGCGGGTCACAAGATAGAACCGCATACCCGTGCCGATGGCCAGCGCGCCCATGATGAAGATGGTAGCCGCGAAATAGCGGTCCATATCCGCCAGACGGTCCATGGTGAACCCGTCCACCACCTGCCGCACCGCCATAGGCAGCACCAGCGAGACCACGGCCGTAAACACCAGCGCCACCCCTGCCCCGATCATCAGCCACTTGTAGGGCTTCAGAAACGGAAACAACCCACGTAACGGTCCGATATCGCGCGACTTGCCACGATCCTCGGTTTTGCTGTCTGCGGGAACGGGTGTTCTTGCCATGATGCGGCCTCTTTGTCGGAAGTGCTTCCGACATAAGGCTTCAGGAGGCCGGAGACAAGCTCTCCGGCCCCGGAACGGTCAATTGCCGCAGGACGTTGCCGCTAGTGCAGGTTGGCGGCCAGATTCATCATGGCGACCTGTGTATTGACACCGTCGATTTCCATCACCGGTCCCGCGGGTTCCGCATCCAGATCCAGACGCCCGATCCAGCGCGACCAGACCGCCGGCACCAGCCCGAGGATCTGCGTGGCCCCCATGGTGCGGGCGGCGTTGATCATCTCGCCCATCAGGTTGGCCTGCACCCGCATCCGCATTTTCGCCGGAACGTTCTGCGAAACAAACACGCGCGAGGATTCCCAGATGTGGGGGGCAACGGGCGCCTCGAAATCGAGCAGGTTGCTCGGGATCGAATCCAGAAGGCCGCGCTGCGCGTCGCGGATCATATAGGAATAGATGCCGCAGCGTGCAGTGGTCGGGGTCAGGCGGATACCGGCCAGAACCTCGCCCAGATGATGCACGGCCACCCAGCGGCTGGCCGGCGTGTCATACTGGTCGTATTCCATCCCGTCCGCTTCGGGCAGGTCCCAGTTGTTGCGCACGATGAACGACTGCTTGCGCGCGCGCAACAGCGTGGTGAACAGTTCGCCGTGGGTGTGGATGTTGTCAAAAGAAAGTGTTGTAGCTTGCATGGTAGCCTCCAGCTTGGTTGATTAAACTCGAACCCTGCCGGTGGTGGGGACACCCGCTCACAACAACCGGTAATCCTTGGCGCGCTGAATGGCTTCTGCCGTTGTTCTTGCCAGCAACCTGTTGCGTGCCGATGTCAAACGAGCCTTCAGTGCGCTTTCGGATATTCCCAGCTTGGCGGCCGCCGCGGCGTGGCGATGGCCATCCGCGATCAGCTGCAGGGCTTCTCTTTGTGCATCCGTCAAACTCTCGGGGGGTTCCGTTTCCCTGTGGAGTATGTGGACCATTCGGGAGATCGTCGCGATCTCCGAATCTGTGAACTCGCGATCGGCGCGGGTGGCGCCGGCAATCGTACGGGACTTGATCGGACCGACAGAGACCGAGGCACCATACTTCATGCCGTGCTCGGCCGCCTGTCCGAAGATATTGAAGGTATCGGGTATTTCAATTTCGCTCCATCTGGTGGAGCCCTCGACGCTGAACCCCCAGGCGATCATCGGGTCGCGCAGGGCAAAGGCATTCTCGGTGTAGTGGTCGTTCCATTCCTGACTGTAGGTCTGGTAGGTAATAAGCGGCGCGGCAAAGCGGATATGCAGGCCGACGAAGTACCCCGTCGGGGACAAAAGCTCCAGTTCGCGGAGCGCCGTATCAATACCTATCGTTTTAGACATGTCTTTTTAGACAGGTTGCGAATCCATAAGTCAACTGTAAATTGCAGCTATTGTAATTGGTTATAGGCAAACAACAGATGGCTACCAACATCGCCCCGGAACAGTTTTCCCAGATCATGGCATTGCCTAAGCATTTACGCCGTGATCTGCTGGAGTTCCTGGGGTTCGCTTCGATCAGTAATGACGAATTAACCAGTATTATCAGTGATCTGAAGCTACAGAACCCGGTTGCAGGAAAATCTCCGGAAGTTCCAGCAACACGGTAAGGCAGGCTCCCCGCAGCGCATTCCTGCGGGGGGTTGCCCTTTTCCGGGTCTGCGCAACATGCAATATTCTGCCGTTGCATGTTCAATCCGAATGCCCGAATTCCGTCAGAACGAACCGGAAAGCCTACCTCTGCAACCGCCGGGCCATCATTGACGTTAGGTCAATATCGTCTTGTAGTTGTGACCAGCCCTGCAAAACATATTTGCATTCCACTTCTGTATCGTTCAGGAAAAAGCCAGAAAACGTTTCAGTCCCTTTTTACGGGACGGCAGCGGCGGCACGTATTTGTCAAGCTCCGCATCCAGTTCACGGCCGTCAATCTCTTCTTCGCCATTGGTGAAACGCTCATACAGAAATTCCGCAACCGGTTCGATCGCCGCACGGAATTTCGGGTCGGCGAAAATCTCCTCGGCGATTTCCTCCAGCCCGAACCAGACGGTTTCCACCTCGTCCTCGTCATTCAGGCCGGCGATCAGGCGGGTGAGTTCGTCAATACGGGTCACATCCCCGCTACAGCAGTTGCTGGCATTGCAGACCAGTTCCTCGGCAATCTGGCCGCTGAACAACTCGATAACGCGGGTTTCAAGCGTGCGAATAAAAGACTCCCAGTTGTTACCCTCGAAGGTCTTGTCGCTGACCAGAACCGGCGGGCGCGGCAGGATGCGCACGGACAGGATACGCAGCTTCAGCGCCCGTGCGGCCAGCGCATGGCCGGCCTCATAGACCGACAGGCGATACTCCTGCTCGGCGCAGCGGCCCCCGGGCGGGGTGCAAACGGTGTTGGTGGTCATTCCTGTATCCTTTTTCCAACGCTTATGTCTGCGCGTTTTCGTCTGTTTCCGGTGCGGGTTCCGCTATTTCAACAGCATCTTCCACAACCGCCGACTTGCCCGAGGGGTCGGCATATTTGTCGTTGAGGTTCTGGATAT
>JALSHL010000015.1 GCA_026982255.1 Paracoccaceae bacterium
GTCTTCGTCAAAATGTATCCCTTTGGGCTGTGTCAATGCCTCAAGACGCTGAAGTGCTTCGGGGGTACTGACGTGAAGGCTGGTATATGAGGGGTCCGGCGCGATAAATCAACCCCTTGCGGGATTTGCATGCGGGAAGGGGGTGGTTGTGGCTGGCTGGGAAGTTATTTCCACTAAACTAGTTTAGTGGATATGTTAAATCGCGGCAACTTATTGAAATAAGGTTATAATATTTCCGCAAGGGACGAGAAGTTCCACGCCACGACACATCCACTAAACCGGTTTAGTAGAGATACCAGTGCACTATGCCACCAGCAGCCGCTTTCCCTCGCGACGCAGCGGAATGGCGACAAGGGCGCAGCCAAGGCCGAAGCCATCCACCCCCTCGCCGGTTTGTGCATCGAAGGCCGCGTTGTGGTTGGTGCAGAGCAACCGCCCGTCCGCCCCGATCACCTGATCGCCGCGGTGGTCGAGCGGCAAAAACTGGTGCGGGCAGGCGTTGACATAGGCGCGCGGGCCGTTTGCGCTATCCAGCACCAGATAGGCGAAACCGCCGAGGCATGCGCTGTGCAGGCCGTCGGCGATGTCGTCGATTTCGCACAGGACAGTGCCGCTGGCCGGCGCCTCCGGAAAATCGGTGTAGTGCATCAGGCGTCTTCGGAGATCACGCCGCGCTCGATCTGGTCGCGCTCGATGCTTTCGAACAGGGCCTTGAAGTTGCCCTCGCCGAAACCGTCGTCGCCCTTGCGCTGGATGAATTCGAAAAAGATCGGACCGACCACGGTTTTCGAGAACACCTGCAACAGGATACGGGTCTCGCCGCCGTCCACCACGCCCTCGCCGTCGATCAGGATGCCGTTTTTCTTCATGCGTTCGACCGGCTCGGTATGGCCGGGCACGCGCTTGTGGCTCATGGTGTAATACATGTCGGGCGGGGCGGGCATGAATTCCATGCCCTTGGCGGCAATCGCGTCGGTGGAGGCATAGATATCCTCGGTCGCCACGGCGATATGCTGGATGCCTTCGCCGTTGTATTGTTTCAGGTATTCCTCGATCTGGCTGTTTTCGTCGGCGCTTTCGTTGATCGGGATACGGATACGACCGCAGGGCGAGGTCAGGGCGCGGGAATACAGGCCGGTCATCTTGCCCTTGATGTCGAAAAACCGGATCTGGCTGAAGCCGAAAATATCGCAATAGAAGTTATACCACTTGTCCATATTGCCGCGTTTGACGTTGTGGGTCAGGTGGTCGAGATAGTAAAATCCGTCGCCCGCCGGTTTCGGGTCCACGTCGCCCAGCCAGTCGAATTCCGCGCTGTAGGCCGAGCCGCGCTCGCCCCATTGATCGACGAAATAGAGCAGGCTGCCGCCGATCCCCGTGATCGCGGGCACGTCCAGCGATTTGTCGTCGCCCTCGTAGGGGGTGGCGCCCTTGGCTACCGCCATGTCGAAGGCTTGTTGCGCATCGGCCACCCGCCATGCCATTGAAGGGGCACAGGGGCCGTGTTCCGCAACAAAACGCTGTCCGAAGCTGCCTTTCTCGGCGTTCAGCAGATAGTTGATGTCGCCTTGACGCCAGACGGTGATGTTTTTCGTCTTGTGTTTCGCAACGGGGGCGAAGCCCATTTGCGTGAACAGGGTTTCCAGCTCGGCCGGATTTTCATGCGCGAACTCGACGAATTCCATGCCGTTGGTGCCGGCGGGGTTTTCGTCGGTGATTTCGGAAAACGGAGCGGAATGTGGAAACGGACCCATGCGGATTTCCCCTTTTGTTTGAAGTCTTTGATGTCTTGTATCCGCACGGGGATGCAGGAGGGGCGCGAATTTCGGTGGAAAATGAGTAATTTGTGCAGACATTCGCCGAAATTTAGCGTATTCATGCGAAAACCCCGCATGACCGGAGGCCGAAATGCCCGACGAAACCGATTCCCGCCTGTTGCGCGCCGTGCAACGCAATGCCCACCTGACAACGCAGGATCTGGGCGAGATGCTGGCCCTGTCGCCATCGCAGGCCGGACGGCGGCGGCAGTTTCTGGAAAACGGGGGCTATATCACCGGCTATCGCGCCTCGGTCGATCCCGAGAAACTGGGGCTGACGGTAGAGGCGTTTATACAGGTTTCCATGGACGGCCACACCCGCGCCAATGCGCAAAGCTTTCTGGCGCTGGTGGAGATGGCCGAAGAGGTCGTGGCCGCATGGACCCTGACCGGCGAGGCGGATTACATGTTGCGGGTGTTCTGCCGCGACCTGAAGGCGCTGAACCGGCTGGTGCATGAAACCCTGTTGCCGCATCCCTCGGTAGCGCGGGTGCAGAGCCAGGTGGTCATGGACCGCATCAAGGCCGACTCGCCCCTGCCGGTGGCGTTTTAGCGGGCCGTCCCATCAGGTTGCGGATGAATTTGCGCCGGTCCTGTGGGGGCATGGTCTCGATCTGTTTCAGGATCTCCGCATGTCCGGCAGCCAGTATCCCGTCGAGCAGCAGGCGCTGGTCGGCGAAAACGGCCTCGACCGCGGCGATGTCGAACGGCTCGGCGCGCAGGGCATCGACCAGTCGGTCGCGCAGGCGCGCGATTTCCTGCCGGTCCGGTTGCAGTGCGGTGCGGTTGTCGCGCAGGGCCTGACGCAGCTGGCGCTGGTATTTCACCGGCAGGGCGCGGGCAATGATGGCGATGCCTTCGGGCGTGGCGGTCACTGTGCGCGCAGGCGGGGTGGCGCGCAGGGCGACACCGGCGAACACGCCGGCAATGCCGATATTGACCGCCAGCGAAAGCACCAGCAGGATTTTCATCCAGCGCGGGCAGGGTTTTGCAGTCACGGTCGTCTGGTCACTCATGGTTTACCCTTCCGAAAGGAATGCGCTGATAGAATCGGTGTAGCCGAAGCTGTAGTCGTCCAGCGGATCATCCCCGA
The DNA here is from genome assembly GCA_026982255.1 of Paracoccaceae bacterium. Taxonomy (GTDB): domain Bacteria; phylum Pseudomonadota; class Alphaproteobacteria; order Rhodobacterales; family Rhodobacteraceae; genus NORP23. Next base: position 2,911 of record JALSHL010000015.1, read on the forward strand.
TAGCCGAAACGATTGTGCCCATGCCGGGCAGGGATTCAAGCGTATCCGTGCTGCCATAGCCGATGCCGATGCCCAGAACCGCACAGGCCGCCAGCGTCGCCGCTGCCGGAAGGCCGCCGATCGGGGCCAGCAGGCGGCGCAGCCAGCTGTCGCGCTGCGGCGGTGCCGCGGGCGCAGGCATCCGGCGCGCCGCGCTGATGTCGGCGGCATCGCCGAGGATATTCTCCATCAGGCGCATGGACAGTTCCGGTTCGCCCTTGCGGGCCTCGTCGAAGAAACCGTCCAGATCGACGGGGGACTCATGTTTTCCGGTCATGGTCTCCTCCTTTCATTCCTGTGCCAGCCCGAGGGCCGGGCGGTGTTTCTGTAAATCCTTCGCCAGCGCGCGGCGGCCGCGCGACAGCAGGCTTTCGACTGCCTCGACGCTGGTTTCCAGCACCTCGGCGATCTCGGGGTTCGACAGCTCCTGAAAATGGCGGAGTGTCAGGGCCAGACGTTGCCGTTCCGGCAGGCGGCCCATGGCGATATTCAGGGCCTTGCCGCGATCCGCCTGTATCATCTGTTCCTCGGCGCCGGGGCTGTCATCGGCCACCTCGGGCGCCTGATCCAGCCCGACGCCGCGTTTCCTGCGCAGCCGGTCGGTGCAAAGGTTGCTGGCAACGCGGTAGAGCCATGTGGAGACCCTGGCCTCTCCGGCACGCCAGTCGGGCGCGATTTTCCACAGGCGCAGCATGGCTTCTTGTGTCACATCCTCGGCTTCGGTCCGGTCCTTCAGCATCCGCGTGGCAAGCCCGAGAACACGCGGGGCATGGCGCAGCATCAGCGCACGGGCCGAGGCCTGGTCGCCCTCGGCATAAAGCGCAAGAAGCGCCTCGTCCGTAGTTTCGGTCATTGCGTCGAAGGCCATGCTCATCCGTCGAATATAGGTCCCTTGCGGGAAAAAGGACAGGCCGCAGCGACGCGGCCTGTCCGCCGCCCCTAGTTGTTGTCGCGCCGCGACGCGATGGCGGCATCCCATTCGGCGCGGGTGATTTCGCCGTTGCTGTCGGTGTCCATGCGGGCAAAGATTTTGCCGGCGTTTCGGGGTGTGGCCTCGGTCGGCGAGAGCTTGCCGTCACCGTCGGTATCGGCGCGCTCTATCAGCATGGCGATGCGCTCCTCCGGCGATTTGCGCGGGCCGCGTTCCCCGGCGCGTTTCACCAGACCGGCCTTCAATTCATCGGCGTCGATGAACCCGTCGCCATTGCTGTCCGCAGAGTCGAAGTTGCGGGCCAGCGGTCCCTTGGCCTCGTCACCGGAAATCCGTCCGTCTCCGTCAGTGTCGGAACGGGTGATGATTTTGGCGGCTATTGCCGTGGGGTCCGCATCGCCGCGCGGACCTTTGGCCAAACGGCCCTTGGCGGCCTGAAGCAGTTCGGTTGTATCGAGGAAACCGTCGCCGTTCAGGTCGTTTTCGGTAAATTTGGCCGCCTGTTTCGCATCCAGTTCGGCCTGCGTGATCACGCTGTCGCCATTGGTATCGAGATCCTCGAACGTCGGCATGTCGGCGCGATGCGGCGCGGCGGCAACGCTGCCGGCGGCTCCCAGACCTGCAAGAGTGATAACGAGGGCGGTTGTGGCTGTCTTTTTCATTTTCTGCTCCTGTCTTGTTGCCCGAGGCACGCTTCCGCCTGCCTTCACATGATGAAACGGGACAGCGGGCGGATTCCGTCGCAGTATTTTCCGGCTTTCGCGACATCCCGCCGCAAGACAGCTTGTCCCACTGTTTATGCGCGGATCACTTGATAGAAATGCGGGATGGAAGACAGAAACCCCACTCTGGACACACTACCGGTGCGTCCGCTCCGTCCCGCTTTGCTGCGCGGCTGGAAGCGCAGGTGCCCGAATTGCGGCAGCGGACCGTTGCTCAGCGGCTATCTGACCGTGCGCGATACCTGTCCGGTGTGCGGCGAGGAGCTGTATCACCAGCGCGCCGACGACGGGCCGGCCTGGGCGACAATTCTGGTCACCGGACATTTGCTGGCACCGCTGATGCTGATCGTGTTCGAGGTATTCCGCCCCGAGGGCTGGATGATGGCGCTCGGCTTTTCCATCGTGTTCCTGCTGCTGGCGCTGTTTTTGTTGCCGCGACTGAAGGGGATGTTTGTTGCGGTCCAGTGGGCCAAGCGGATGTATGGCTTTGGTGGCGAGGATATCAGCCATACCAACGGCACCTGACGTTACGCTGGACACGGCGGGGAACGCTTGGGATATTGCACTTCGGTTAACGAAGGGTTTCCAGCATGGATGAAGCGGAAAAACGGCGGGTGATCCGCGATGCGGCAACGGTTATTCTGCTGCGCGAACACAAGGGGCGCGATCAGGTGTTGATGGGGCAACGCGGATCGGGCGCGGTGTTCATGCCGAACAAATACGTTTTTCCCGGCGGCGCGGTCGATGCCGCGGATTATACCATTGAGCCGGCGCGCCCGCTGGCCCCGCCCGAGGCGGTGAAGCTGGCGAAACAGGCCCCCGAAGGGGCAGGCGTGGCGGCGGCCATGGCGGCAGTGCGCGAGTTGTGGGAGGAAACCGGCCTGATGCTGGGTATCAAAGGGCAGGGGCCGGAAGCGCCGCCCGCCGACTGGCGCGGTTTTTTCGAGCGCGGGTTGCGGCCGCGCGCCGATGTGTTCCGTTTTGTTTTCCGTGCGGTGACACCGCCGGGGCGGCCACGCCGGTTCGATGCGCGGTTTTTCATGGCCGATGTGGGTGCGGTGCATGGCTCGGCCGAGGATTTCTCCGGGGCTTCGGACGAGTTGAGCCATCTGCACTGGATCGATCTGGACGAGGCGAAATCGCTCGACCTGCCCTTCATAACCGAGGTGGTTCTGTCCGAGGTGCTGGCCATACGTGCCGACCCTGCGGCCCCGCGCCGCACGCCGTTTTTCCACCACGACGAAGTGCGCTCGCATTTCAGCCTGCTTTGAGCGTTTTTGCTGTTCAGGGGACTTGACTCCGGCCCCCACGGGTGTAGAAGGCCATTTCCAGTTTTGGGCGCATGCGCCCGGTATGCAGATAAACGCGGGGTTCCCGCGAGGAGATGGACACATGGCGAAGCCAACAACTATCAAGATCCGCCTGAATTCCACCGCGGGCACCGGTCATTTCTATGTGACGAAAAAGAATTCGCGCACCATGACCGAGAAAATGGTCAAAATGAAATACGATCCGGTTGTGCGCAAGCACGTCGAATACAAGGAAGGCAAGATCAAATAGGTATTCGCCTCTTTTCGGATTTTCAAAAGCCGCCGGTTTTTCCGGCGGTTTTTTTGTGCGCGGGACAGGGTGTTCCGGTTCTACTAAACCGGTTTAGTGGCTCGAAGGCGAGGGGTTAACAATCCATTAAACCGGATTTGTGGTTTTGTTAACCACGGAACAGCAGGCCACAAAAAAGGCCGGAGCAAACTCCGGCCTCTCGTGTATCTGTGGTGTTGCGCGCTAGTTGCGGTTGCCGAACAAGCGCAGCAGCATCAGGAACAGGTTGATGAAGTCTAGATAGAGGCTCAGCGCCCCGTAGACTGCCATCTTGCCGGCCATCGCCTCGCCGT
>JALSHL010000016.1 GCA_026982255.1 Paracoccaceae bacterium
CAACTCGAACCGCCCCATGTCCTTCAGCACGGCGCGCGAGCGCAGTTCCGAGATCACCGCCAGCGCCGGAATTTCCCAGAGCATCACCCCGGGCCAGGCCCCCTCGAACGTCAGTTCATACTGCCCGTCGCGTTTTTCCAGATGATAGGGCGGCAGGCGCAGCCCCTCGAACCATTCCATGAACTCGGGCGAGAACATCTGCCGTTTGCCATAAAACATATTGCCGCGCAGCCATGTGCTTTCGCCGCGCGACAGGGACAGGCTGCGCACATGGTCCAGTTGCTCGCGCAGTTCCCCCTCGTCGATGATATCGGCAAGGCGCACGGCTGTTGTGCGGTTGTGCAGGGCAAAGGTGACCTGCACGTCGCGGTGATAGCGGAACACCGTCTGCGCCATCAGCAGCTTGTAGAAATCCGTGTCGATCAGGGACCGCACGATCGGGTCGATTTTCCAGTTGTGGTTATAAACCCGCGTGGCAATATCCATCGCTACCTCCCCGTCAGGGTTTTCCACCAGAAGCGGACCGCGAATACCCAGCCGAGGCCGGCACCGAGCAGCCAGAAGATCAGGAAAAACTCGCTAAAGGGGGCTTCCGATGCGCGCACGGCATTGGCGGCAAAGACAATGCCCGCCGTCCAGCCGATCAGCCAGACAGACAGGAACGCCAGCGTAAACAGGCGCGCGCCGATGCCACCGGCAGGATCCTGCACTCCGGCCCGTCCGGTATCGCGTGACGCGGGCCGGCGCTCCGCTTCCTTGTTGCCGAAACCGACGCGCCGGACCATCGCTATTCGACTTTTACGCGATAGAACAGGCGGCGCACCGATCCGGTTCTGGAACGCATCAGAATGGTTTCCGTCTCGATGAAATTACCGTCACGGCGGATGCCGCTGACGATGGAGCCGTCGGTAACCCCCGTGGCGGCAAAGATCACATCGTCGGTGACCATCTCGTCACGGGTATATATCCGGTTCAGGTCGGTAATTCCGGCCTTGCGGGCGCGGCCCTTCTCGTCGTCGTTGCGAAACAGCAGCCGCCCCTGCATCTGCCCGCCCATACATTTCAACGCCGAGGCCGCCAGCACCCCCTCGGGCGCGCCACCCGATCCCATATACATGTCGATACCGGTTTTTTCCGGCTCGGCGCAGTGCATGACACCGGCCACATCACCGTCGGTGATCAGGCGGATACGGGCGCCTGTCTTGCGGATTTCCTGTATCATTTCCTGATGGCGCGGCCGTTCCAGCACACAGATCATCAGGTCCGAGGGCGCGCAGCCCTTGGCCTTCGCCAATGCCTCCACCCGTTCGGTCGGGGTCATGTCGAGCGTAACCACCCCGTCCGCATAACCCGGCCCGATGGCCAGCTTGTCCATATAGACATCCGGCGCGTGCAACATGGAGCCGCGCGGGCCCATGGCAATCACGGTCAGCGCGTTGGGCATGTCCTTGGCGGTCAGGGTCGTGCCCTCCAGCGGGTCGAGGGCGATATCCACGCCCGGGCCGTTGCCGGTGCCGACCTCCTCGCCGATGAACAGCATCGGGGCCTCGTCGCGCTCGCCTTCGCCGATCACGATAACGCCGGCGATGTCCAGCTTGTTCAGCTCGGTGCGCATGGCGTCCACAGCGGCCTGGTCGGCGGCTTTCTCGTCACCGCCCCCCACCAGTTTCGCACTGGCAATCGCGGCAGCTTCGGAGACGCGGGCAAGCGCCAGCGACAGCATGCGGTCGGAAAAAATCGGGTCGGTCGTCATGGCGGTATCCTTTTGTCTGGGCCTAGACAGTTTCTATGCGAATGGCGACGGGTGCGGCAAGGGAAACCTCCTCGGCGGCGATCTCGGCCAGCGCCCCGTCAAGGCGGGCGCGCGCCACCTTGTGTGTCACGATCAGCACCGGCGCCATCCGGTCGGCATGGCCATACTGTCGCATCCGGTTGATGGAAATGCCGTGGTTGCCGAGAATCGTGGCCACGCGGGCCAGCACGCCCGGCTCGTCTGCCAGGGAGAAGCGCAGGTAGTATTCCGCATCCGCCCCCGTGGTCGAGCGCGCGGCCTTCGCCAGCGTTTCCGCCGGCACGCCAAAGGCGGGGATTACCAGCCCGCGTGCAATGTCCATGACGTCGCCCATCACCGCGCTGGCGGTCGGGCCTTCGCCGGCGCCGGGGCCCTGATACACGGTCTGGCCGACGAAATCGCCCTCTACCACCACCATGTTGGAAACCCCCTCCAGCTGGCCGAGTGGCGAATCCGCGGGCACCAGACAGGGCTGCATCCGCTGTTCCAGCCCGTCCTCGTTCATCCGCGCCACGCCCAGCAGCTTGATGCGATAGCCCATGTCGGCGGCGTCCTCGATATCGGTCAGGGAGATCCGCTCGATCCCCTCGATCTTCACCCCGTCGAAATCCACCTGCGTGCCGAAGGCCGTGGCCGCCAGCAATGACAGCTTGTGCGCGGCGTCGAACCCGCCGACATCGGTGGCGGGGTCGGCCTCGGCATAGCCCAGTTCCTGTGCGTCCTTCAGCACATCGGCGTAATCGGCGCCGGTGTCCTCCATCACGGTCAGGATATAGTTGCAGGTGCCGTTCATCACGCCCATCACCCGCTCGATCCCGTTGGCGGCCAGCCCCTCGGTCAGGGCCTTGACGATGGGAATGCCACCGGCCACGGCGGCCTCGAACCGCAGGGCGACGGCGTTTTCCCCGGCCAGTTCCGCCAGCGCCTGCCCGTGCAGGGCCAGCAGCGCCTTGTTGGCGGTGACCACATGTTTGCCGTTGCCGAGCGCGGTTTCCACGCAAGCCTTGGCCGGTCCGTCCTCGCCGCCCATGACCTCGATCACCACATCGACGTCGTCGCGCCGTGCCAGCGCCACGGGGTCGTCCTCCCACGCATAGGCGGACAGGTCCACGCCGCGATCGCGCCCGCGGGAACGGGCGGAAACGGCGGTGATGGCAATCGGGCGTCCGGCGCGCGCGGCCAGCAAATCGCCGTGCGTCTGCACGATTTTCACGATGCCTGCGCCGACGGTTCCGAGTCCGGCAATGGCGAGTTTCAGCGGTTCACTCATTTCTCAAGGCTCCCAAAATCCCCAGCCGTCGGGCCGGTATCCACGGCTCAAGGCCATTGTTGTTGTGCGTTCTTCATGGGTCCAGACGGACTCGAAAGTAAAGGGAATATCGGGGACCTCGACACTGATTTCCCCGTCCTCGCCGCGTGTGGCGGTGTAACCGAAGGTCTTCAGCACCTTCTCGAAGGTCCCGGGGTTTGCCCCCTCCACCGGCACGAAGGTCAGGTCGAGCGTGATATGCGCCCCTTCGGCAATCCCGTGTTCCTTTTGCAACGTGGCCACGGTATAGGCCGTCTGGTTCTGTTGCAGTTCCGCGTCCCAGTCCTCAGTCACCATTCCGGTCCTTGTATTTCGCGACCAGATCGGCAGCGTTTTCCATCACATGGCGCACGTTGCGCGCGGCCTGCCGAATGCGTTGTTCGTTTTCCACAAGGCCAAGGCGCACATAGCCCTCGCCGTATTCGCCGAAACCGATGCCGGGGGCGACGGCGACCTCTGCCTCCTGCAACAGGATTTTCGAGAAACCCATGGAGCCGATTTCGGCAAATGCCTCGGGCACCGGCGCCCATGCGAACATGGTGGCGGGGGGCGGCGGGATGTCGAAACCGGCTCGGCCCATGCTTTCCACCAGCACGTCGCGGCGCGATTTGTAGGTTTCGCGGATTTCCGCGATACAATCGGTCGGCCCGTTGAGCGCCGCTGCTGCCGCCACCTGCACAGGGGTAAAGGCGCCGTAATCCAGATAGGACTTGATCCGCGTCAGCGCCGCGATCAACCGCTTGTTGCCGACCGCAAACCCCATGCGCCAGCCGGGCATGGAGAATGTCTTGGACAGCGAGGTGAACTCCACCGCGATATCCTTCGCCCCCTTCACCTGCAGGATCGAGGGCGGCGGGTTGCCGTCGAAATAGATCTCCGCATAGGCCAGATCGGACAGCAGCCAGATGTCGTGTTTCCTGGCAAAGGCCACCAGCTCCGCATAAAAATCCAGATCGCAGAGCTGCGCCGTCGGGTTCGAGGGAAAGGACACCACGATCGCCACCGGTTTGGGCACCGAATGTTTCACCGCGCGGTCAAGCTGGCGCATGTATTCCTCGGGGTCGAACCTGCCGTTGTGCAGCGTCTGGATGTTGCGCAGCGTGCCGCCCGCGATCATGAAGCCGTAGGGATGGATCGGGTAGCTCGGGTTCGGCACCAGCATCACGTCGCCCGGCGCGGTAATGGCCATGGCAAGGTTGGCGAGCCCCTCTTTCGATCCCAGTGTCGCGATCACCTCGGTCTCGGGGTCCAGTGCCACATCGAAGCGGCGGGCGTAATATCCGGCCTGTGCCTTGCGCAAACCGGGGATGCCCTTCGAGGCCGAATAGCGGTGCGTGCGCGGTTTCTGCACGGTCTCGATCAGCTTGTCGACGATGTGTTTCGGCGTGTCCATATCGGGGTTGCCCATGCCGAAGTCGATAATATCCATCCCCTCGGCCCGATACTGTGCCTTGAGGCGGTTGACCTCGGCAAAGACATAGGGCGGAAGGCGTTTGATACGGTAGAATTCTTCGGTCATCGGACTGGCCTGTGTTGGACGGTTTTCGGGTTTATAGAGCGCCCGCGCGGGTTTTTACAGGGCTAATGCCGCGCCAGCGCCGCCTGCAGGCGGGCCATATCGGCGGGCGGGATCACCGGACCGGTCAGCGCGGCCATGCGGCGGCGCAGGGCGGCGACGCGCGCCACCAGATCGGACGGATCGCGCGCCACGATCACCGGTGTATCGAAATACGATGCCGGCAGCAGCGCCGGATAGTCCAGCGTCGCGATCCGCTCCGAACGGGCGTTGGCGAATTGCTCCACCTCCGGCGGCAACCCGCAGGCCCCGAGCAGAAGCAGCAGCACCAGCCCCGCACCCGGGCGGCGGGCGTTGTCGAAAATGTCACGCAAAAAAATCATTTGTGCCTTCGGTGCGGTAGTCTTGGAAAACCGGTTGCTTTTCGGGCATAGTTACCCGTGTGACCTTATGCAGGCAAGGCAATCGGCGGGGAAAGCGTAAATGTCGGAAAATTCGTCGCAAATTGACGCGGAGTTTGAGAAACTGACGGCCGAAGGGCAGGAATTCGCCGAAAACATGTTCAAGGTCGCGGAGATGAGCCAGCAGATATGGCAGGAGTTTCTGGAGGCCGAGGCAAAGGAACACCCGCCCGCGCCGCCCGATCCGCTGCACACCACGCAGCCCTTTGCCGAACTGGTGGCGGCGCTCTGGTCCGATCCGCAGAAGCTGGCGGATATGACGGTGCAATACTGGCAGGCGCAAAATGCGCTCTGGCAGCATGCGATGCTGAAATGGATGGGTGGCGAGGAGGCCGCCGGAACCGTCGGGATGCCGGAACTGCCGCCGGAAAGCAAACGCTTTGCCTACAAGGACTGGTCGGAAAACGCGCTGTTCGAATATATCAAGCAATCCTACCTGCTGGCCTCGGAATATGTGCAGGACGCGGTGGAGGCCGCGCCGATGGACCCGAAGGAGCGCAAAAAGGCCGCCTTCTATACCCGCAATTTTGTCGAGGCCATGAACCCTGCCAATTTCGCCGCCCTCAACCCCGAGGTGCTGGAAACCACCTTTGCCGAAAAGGGCGAGAATCTGGTGCGCGGTTTCAAGATGATGCTGGAGGACATCGAGCGCGGCAAGGGCAAGCTGCTGATCCGCCAGACCGACATGAACGCCTTCAAGGTCGGGCGCGACATGGCGCTGACCGAAGGGGCGGTGATCTGGCAGAACAATATCATGCAGCTGATCCAGTATGCCCCCGCCACCGAACAGGTGCACGCGAAGCCGCTGCTGATGATTCCGCCGTGGATCAACAAATACTATGTGCTGGACCTGAATCCGAAGAAATCCATGATGAAATGGCTGGTGGAGCAGGGCTACACCGTTTTCATTATCTCCTGGGTCAATCCCGACGAACACCAGAAGGACGAGACATGGGGCAGCTACATGCAGGGCGTGTCCGATGCTATCGACGTAGTGCTGAAGGAAACGGGGCAGAAGCAGGTGAACCTTGCCAGCTACTGCATCGGCGGCACGCTGACCGGCACGATTCTGGCGAAGATGTGCAAGGCAAAGGACAAGCGCGTCGCCTCGGCCACGTTTTTCACCTCGTTGCTGGATTTCGAGGATGGCGGCGAGTTGCAGGTGATGGTGGACGAACAGACCATCGCCATGGTCGACGACCTGACGGAGCAGGGCTATCTGCCGGCGCAGACCATGTCCAGCGCCTTCAACATGCTGCGGTCCAACGATCTGATCTGGTCCTATGTCGTCAACAACTACATGCTGGGGAAAGAGCCGTTCCCCTTCGATCTGCTTTACTGGAACGCCGATTCAACGGCGATGCCGGCGCGGGTGCACCGGTTCTATCTGCGCA
>JALSHL010000017.1 GCA_026982255.1 Paracoccaceae bacterium
ATGATGGCCGCCTGGGCTCCGCCAACCGCCATTCTGCTAATGGCCCTGTCGCTGATTTTGCATTTCGAGGACGGATGATACACAAACGCAGATCCGGTTACGCGTCACAATGCACCGCCAAGCGAATATGGCTTGCGGGCCTTCTGCTGTGCACCCTGATCATGGTTGCGCCGACTCTCGCCCTGGCACAAAAGGCGCCGCCTATCAGCGTCCTTGCGGATTCAATCTATATCAACCAGACAACCGACGAATTGATCGCCAGCGGCAATGTGCAGGTCTTTTTCGAAGGCACAACGCTATACGCATCCGAAATACGCTACAATTCACGCACCGACACTGTGACGGCCTCCGGTCCCGTCCGCATTGTCGATGCCGGCGGCACGGTCGTTACCGCCGATTTTGCCGAGCTTTCGGCCGACCTGAAATCCGGCCTTGCCACCGGTGCCCGCATCATGTTTGCAAACCAGTTGCAAATAGCGGCAGCCGAGGCGGCGCGCGTCAACGGCAGCTTCAATACGATGAGCAACGTCGTCGCCAGTTCCTGTCTGGTGTGCAAGGCACGTCCCACCCCGATCTGGCAAATCCGCGCCGAGCAGGTCATTCAGGACGAGAAGGCCGAGCGCATATATTTCACCCATGCCAAGCTGGAATTGTTCGGCAGACCGATTTTCTATCTGCCCACCATGAGCATTCCCACAACGGAAGTGGACCGCGCAACGGGTTTCCTTCGTCCGGAGTTCTTTTCGGCGGACAGCATCGGGGACGGTATCAGAATCCCCTACTACATCACGCTTGGCGACAGCGCCGATACTACGATCTCGACCATTGTGAGCCTACAGGGTGCGGCACTCCTGGATGCCGAGTACCGGAAGGTGTTCCCGAACGGCAAATTCAAACTGTTCGGCGCCACTGCTCTACGGGACAGTGCAGGCTTTTTCCAGCGCGGTTTCCTCAGAAGCAGCGGCTCCTTTACCCTGTTCGAGGATATTACCCTGGACTTCAATGCCACTGCAGTCACCGACAAGGGGTTCATGAAACAATATGGCTACAGCAATGCCGACCGGCTGGTGAGCGAAATCGCTCTGAGCCGGTATCGAGACCGCAGCTATTTCTCGGTCGCCGGAGCCATTCTCACCAGCTTGCGGGACTCTGAAAACAACGCCACCATCCCGTTTGTTCTGCCGGAGTTTTCCTATCGCAGCTATCGCAGCGATCCCCTCACCGGCGGGCGGATCGGATACGAGGTGAACGGTGTCGGCCTTACACGCATTCTGGGGCAGGACGTTGCGCGTCTGGGCGGATCGGTGGACTGGACCGTGCCGATTGACTTCAGCACCGGAATACAAACCACCGGTTTTGCACGCCTGGACGGCGATATCTATCGTGTCTGGGACAACAATACCTACCCGGACCGCCTGCTTTTCAACCTGCACCCCACAGTGGGTGCGGAGTTGCGCTGGCCACTGGAACGGACGTCCGACACAGGGCGGGAAGTTCTTGTTCCTGTAGCCCAGTTGATCTACACCCCCGATCTGGTCTGGAACGATACCGTTCCAAACGAGGACAGCATCCTCGTGGAATTCGACGAAACCAACCTCTTTGAGTTCAGCCGCTATCCCGGACGGGACGCATCCGAAATCGGCCTGCGGACAAATCTCGGGGCATCCTATACCCTATATACCGATCAGGGCTGGGAATTCGGGCTTGCGGGCGGAGTTGTGCTGCGTTCCAATCCGACGACGCAGTTTTCTCAGGATATTCTCGGAGCCTTCCGGCTGGAAACACCTTCGGGATTCCGGTTTACGGAACGGTTCCTGTTTGACGAAAACCTCGACATCAAACGTAACGAGGCCGATCTGTCGATCTCGACCGAGGACTGGCGCCTTGCCAGCAGCTTCGTTTTCCTGGCCCCCGACCCTTTGGCCGGATCGCCGGTGACCCGGGCCGAGGGTTCGATCAGTGGCCGCTACCGGTTCCATCCGAACTGGGAGGCGCGTGCCAACTGGACCCGCGACCTGATTACCGACAACGATGTAGCGGCCGGTTTTGGTCTGACCTATGGAAACGAGTGTATCGAAATCGGACTTTCGGTCTCGCGTCGCTTCACGTCATCGATTAGTGTGCCGGCTGCGACAGATATCAATCTGGTAATTGAACTTGCAGGATTCGGCGGAACCTCGCAAAATGACTGGCCAGACTCGCGATGTGCATACTGATAAGAGAAAAGGGTAGGAATTATGGGTAGTTTTCTTAAATGGTTGACCGTCGCACTGATTGCGGTGATATCGGTATCCTCGCAGGCCAGAGCGCAGAACCCCTACTCGGCGGCCTATGCCGTAAATGATTCCATCATTACCTATTTCGATATAAATCAACGTGTTAAACTCCTCGGCGCGCTCGGCTTTACCGGTGGTGACGTGCGCAAGGCTGCTATAGAGCAGCTGATCGACGACCGGCTGAAAATGTCGGCAGCCCGCGATGTCGGTCTGCAGTTGGCAGCGGGGTCGCTGGAACGCGGTATTGTGGCCGCTGCGCAAAATGCGGGAATCAGTGCCGATGCACTCTGGGCCAAGGCGCGCGCACGGGGCGTTTCCCGCGACGCGTTCGAGGAATACTTCGTCGCGCAAATCGTCTGGCGCGAGATCGTGCAGGCCAAATTCCGCCAGATAGCGGACCCGACCAGTATCGACATAGACAATGCCGTCAACGTCGCGGCTGCCGTAACGCAGGAGACCATCCTGCTTGCCGAGATCGCCCTGCCCTTCGCCGAACGTGGCGGGGAAGAAGCCACTATGGCCTTTGCGGCCCGCCTCTCCAACGACCTCAACAAGGGTGCCAGTTTCGAAGAGGCCGTAAAACGGTTCTCGCGCTCGCCATCCGCCGCAAACGGAGGCCGCATCGGCTGGGTTGCACCGGAGCGCCTTCCGGCCAATATCGCCGCGCAGGTTCTCGGCCTGCCCACCGGCCAGGTATCCGCGCCGATCAAGGTTTCCAGTGGCGCGATCCTGCTGAAGGTCATCGGTTCGCGGGTGATCAGCAGCCCGTTGCAAAAACAGGTTTCGGTGCGCTATGCCGTTCTGGATCTGAGCGGCCGCCCCAATGCCTTGGCCGAAGCAAAACGCCTTCAGCGACGGCTTGACGAATGCCAGCCGTCGAAATCCACGGCCGGCAACTATGGTGGAAACAGCGGCCTGTTTGGCCCCGTTTCGGTCAACGAGGTACCTGCCGATATCGCGCTTTCGCTGGCCCGTCTGATGCCCGGACGCAGCGAGGTTGTGGTTAACGGCGATTCCGTGCAACTGGTGCAACTGTGCAGCCGCACTACCGATCTGGATGAACAGACCTCGGCCGGTCTGGCCAACAATCTGTTCGGTGCCAAACTTTCGAAACTCGCCGAAGGCTATCTGCTGGAACTGCGCCGCGGTGCGGTTATCGAAAAACGATGAGCATAAAACCCGTCGCCCTGACACTGGGTGAACCGGCAGGAATAGGCGGGGAAATCTCGTTGAAGGCGTGGCATGGTCTGCGCACGGAGTTGCCGTTTTTTCTGCTTGCAGACGTCACCCACATGACAACCCTGGCGCAGCAGGACCATACGCCCGTCGTCGCGATCACATCGCCACACGAAGCGGCGGAAGCCATGAGCGCGGGCCTGCCTGTTCTCGATCATCCACTACCGGCGCCTGTAACGACCGGCAAACCGGACGCCCGAAATGCCGCCGAGGTGGTCGCCATGATTGCGCGGGCGGTCGAATACGCACAGAACGGTGAAGCCTGCGCCGTGACCACCAACCCTATCCATAAAAAGGCGCTACAGGACGGTGCAGGTTTTGCCTTTCCCGGACACACCGAATTTCTTGCCTCTCTCGCGGATGTCAAACGCCCCGTGATGATGCTTAGTGCTCCCGAGCTCCGTGTTGTGCCTGTCACAATCCATATTCCGCTTGCCGATGTTCCCGCCGCCCTTACTGCCGGGTTGCTCGAGGAAACCCTGCGCGTAACCCATGCAGCCTTGATCGACGATCTCGGTATTCCCGAGCCACGGATAGCCGTCGCCGGTCTCAATCCCCATGCCGGCGAAGGTGGCGCCATGGGGCACGAGGAAATCACCCTGATCACCCCCTTGCTGGAACGACTGCGCAACGAAGGCATGACCCTTCTCGGCCCGCTCCCTGCCGATACCATGTTCCACGCAAGCGCGCGCGAAGCCTATGACCTCGCCGTTTGTATGTATCACGATCAGGCACTGATCCCGATTAAAACCCTGAATTTCTCGGCCGGTGTCAACACCACTCTCGGCCTGCCTTTTGTTAGGACCTCGCCCGATCACGGCACGGCCTTCGACATCGCCGGCAAAGGCATCGCCGACGCCACCTCGCTGATCGAGGCCTTGCGCAATGCCCGGACCATGGCAATCCATCGGGGATTCGCATGAGCATGGCCCAAGACGGCCTGCCGCCTCTGCGCGAGGTGATCGCGACGCACGGCCTGCATGCCCGTAAATCCCTCGGTCAGAATTTCCTGCTCGACCTTAACCTGACCTCCAAGATTGCACGGCGGGCCGGTGCCCTTGATCAATGCGACGTGCTTGAAGTCGGCCCCGGACCCGGTGGTCTGACCCGTGCCCTGCTGATGGAAGGCGCCCGCAAGGTGGTTGCCATCGAGCGCGACGAACGCTGCCTGCCTGCGCTTGAGCAGGTTTCGGCGGCCTATCCCGGACGGCTGGAAGTTATTCACGGCGACGCACTCGAAATTAACCCCCTTGACCATTTGTCACCGCCGGTCCGTATCGTGGCCAACCTGCCCTACAACGTCGGAACGGAGCTACTGGTGCGCTGGCTGACACCGGAGACATGGCCACCGTACTGGCAAAGCCTGACATTGATGTTCCAGAAAGAGGTCGCACAGCGGATCGTTGCGGCCCCGGGCAGCAAGGCCTACGGCCGCCTGTCCGTTCTGGCGCAATGGCGCACGGAGGCGCGGATCGCCTTTGAACTGCCGCCGCAGGCTTTTACGCCGCCGCCGAAAGTCACCTCGGCCGTGGTGCATCTGGAACGGCTGGAAACCCCGCGGTTTCCGGCCAACGCCCGCAATCTGTCGCGTATCGTTGCCCTTGCATTCGGCCAACGCCGCAAGATGTTGCGGGCAAGCCTCAAAAGTCTTGGGCCGGATGTGGAATCACGCATTGCCGAAGCGGGCATCGAACCGACGCAACGGGCCGAGCAATTGTCGGTCGAGGATTTCTGCCGTCTGTCCAACCGGCTGCTGCCGGACTGATCGTTACTCGTTTGCCGGAGCTTCGACCTGTGCGTTTTCGGCAAGCTGTTCGGGCTTGCGGCGCTGACGCGGATTCCGGCGCTGCTTTTGCGGTTTGCTTTCCGGTGTCGGAACAAGCGTACTGCCCTCGACCAGCGTAGCATCGCCCATGGCGTCGAAACCGCCGCCCACTTCCGGCTGCTCCGGCGTTTCCGAACGTGCCGCGTCCTGCGTCTGCTGCTGTTGCTGGCGTTGCGCCTGCTGGGCCTGTTGTTCGGCTTGACGCTCCGCCTGCTGGCGTTGCGCCTTGAGCAACAGGCGCGCATAATGTTCCGCGTGTTGCTGGAAACTCTCCGCACTCACACGATCGTCGGCCAACAGGGCGTCATGGGCCAGCGCGCGGTATTTCTCGATAATCTGTTGCGGCGTGCCACGCACGCGCCCCTCGGGACCGGCGCTGTCGAACACACGGTTGACGACATTGCCGCCACCGGAATTGCGCCGGTTGTTATTCTTGTTTCTCGAACGTGATTTATTGGAGGATCTCATACTCTCGATCTTCTTGTTTAAGGGGCAAATAGGATGCGCAACTCTGGCGCGACATTCCTGTTGGGTAATTCCGGTTTCCGGTCAACCTTATCGCCATCCAACGAGAGAGCCATCATGGTTCAATCTCTGGCGATAGGGCATTTTATACGGTGATCTCCGGTAATAACAAGCGAAAACTGTCAACTATTACGGCATTCCGGACAAAAATCGCACCTATTCGCGCGCAACCGCAACGATTCTATCATGACCGCTCAAATCTTTAGAAACCGTTACCGCACCAAAACCCGCCGCACGGAAGATTTCCGAAACCGCATCGCCCTGCCGGTAACCGATTTCGAACAAGGCCAGCCCGCCCTCGTCCAGATAGTTTTCCAGCCCCGCTGCAATAATACGATAGGCTTCCAGCCCGTCACCCCCCGGGGTCAGCGCCAGAAACGGCTCCCAGTTGCGCACATCCGGCGACAGGCTCCCCATTTCCTCCAGCGAGATATAGGGCGGGTTGCAAACGATCAGATCGAAGGTTCCGCCCACCTGCTCGAACCAGTCGGATTCGGCAAACTGTATACGCTCCGCCACCCCGTGTTCCAGCGCGTTTTCCGCCGCGATCTCCAGTGCCGGCGTGCTGATATCGGTGGCAATCACCCGTGCTTCCGGCCACTCCGCCGC
>JALSHL010000018.1 GCA_026982255.1 Paracoccaceae bacterium
GCCGGCTCCGGCCGCAGTCAAACCGGTCGAGACCGTGCCCGCACCTGTAAAGGCGGAACCGGCAAAACCGGCTGCGAAGCCTGCGCCGAAGCCCAAGGCAAAACCGAAAACCAAACCGAAGGCCAAGTCCGGGGCCAAGCCCGCGACAAAACCGAAGGCGAAACCGAAAGCCCGACCCGCATCGAAGCCGAAGGGCAAACCCGCTGAATCGGCCGCGAAACCGGCTCCGAAAACCCGCAAGGGCAAGGCGCGGCGCGGGATCCGTATCAACACGAACCTCAACGACGAACAGAAATAGGGAGGCGGAGTATGCTCAGGACAATTGCAACCGTTGCGACCCTCGCGGTGTCGGTCGGCAGTATGGCCGCTGCCCAGAGCGGAGCCGTCATGCCGCCGCCCGGTCCCTATCATTCCTCAGCGCCAATGGTGCCTTCGGCACAGGCTCCGGGTTCGGGCGTGGAGGCTCCGGCACAGCCGGCGCAGGCACGTAATGTGCAGCAGATGCCTTACTGGATGCAGACGCCGCGACCAACCTATGCCACGCCGCAAACCGGCACGGGGCAGAGGGCGGGGCGGGCAAACGGCAACGGCTCCATGCAGGCATCGGGGGAAATCCGTGGCAGCGCCGGATTTGGCGGATCGGCCTCCGGCGGCACATCCGAGCAGGGGTATTCTGCCGCTCGTCCTGCTTATGGTGCGGGCATCAGTCCCGGATATTTTCCGGGCTATATTCCGGCACAGCGTCCCGCCGCGGAAACCGCGACGGAGCAGCCGCGCGCCTCGACTGTTGCGCCATATGGATATTTCTATCGCCCGCAACCCTATCCTGCATCGCCATGGGGTGGCTGGGGCGTGCCGCCTTTTGCGACAGGTTTCTGGCCGCAGGCCGGCTATGGCGCGCCGGTTTACGGGCAGCCCTACGGCTATGTGTCCAACCCGTATGTAACGCGCTAGAAACAGGGGATTTTCGAGACGATGACATTTGGAAAAAGGCATATGGCAAGACTGGTTTTGTGGGGTGCCGCTGTATTGGCAATCCCCGCAGGGGCGCTTGCGCAGGGGGGAAACCTGTGGGGCGGGCCGGTGGCGGAGGCTCCGGTATCCGCGCCGCCAACCTATCTGGATGCGTCCGGACCGTCTGTGCCGTGGGGCGGGGCTGCCGCAGAGGCGGAACCGAGCAAATACGCTCCTGCCGATCTTGACCGGCGGCTGTCCGGGGCAACGGTTTATACACCGCCAGCCAATTCAGTTTATGCGGTTCCTGCCGCACCGCCGCCCTCTGCGGTTCCACTGCCGGCAACGGGGCTGCCGTTGCCGCAACCCTATGCCGGACAACCATATATTCCCCCGCTTGCCGCCCTCTATGGCTTTGCCGGCTCACCTTTCGCTTTCGGGGTGCCTGCATACGGCGGTTACGGAGTGCCTGCATACGACTACGGCACTGCACTGCCCTACGGTTACGGCGGTGTTCCCTACGGTTACGGAGGATATTTTCCGGGGGGCGGATTCGCGCCCTTCACCAGTTTCCCGTTCGGTTTCTGAGGAAGCCGAATGCGAAAATGCGTCCATGCCGGACGCAGATAGAATGGATGCCGGCCTTTGTCCCAAAGCCAGGCATCAAAACCTGAACGGGACGAAAACGAAGGAGATTACGCATGCGTAAGAAAATTTTGACAGCCGCTCTGGCTCTGGGTATCGGCAGCATCGCCGCCGTTGAGGCAAGCGCACAGTATTACGGTCCGGCTCCGGCCCCCGGTTATGGCTATGGCGCACCGGGTTACTACAACGGTGGCTGGACACCGTGGGGCGGCAACGGCTGGAACAACGGTTGGACCCCCTGGGGCGGCAATGGCTGGAACAACGGCTGGACTCCGTGGGGCGGCAACGGCTGGAACAACGGTTGGGGCCCGTTCGGCGGCAACAACGGCTGGGGCAACAACTGGGGTCCGTTCGATGGTGACGGCCTTGGCAACGGCAACGGTTCGTTCAACATGAGCTTCTCGGGCAATACCGAGACTTCCGCCCGCGGTCGTGGCGAAGGCTCCGGCTACGGTAACGGTTATGGCTACGGCTACGGTAACGGTTACAACGGCTACGGCGCGCCGGCGGCTCCGCTGATGATGATGGGTCCCGATGGCAAGCCGGTTCCGATGATGGTTGGCCCGGACGGCTTGCTGGTTCCGGTGCCGATGCAGGAAGGCCAGATGCCGATGACGGCACCGACGACCGAGGCTCCGGCTGCCAGCGAGTAAACTCCGCAACCGGAAAAACGCCCGTCCCCGGCTGCGGGGGCGGGCAACCCATAGAATTCAAAGGATCGGGTCATGCGCAAAGCACTTGTTACCGCGGTTTTCGTCACTGTCGCCATGCTGCAAACCGGCCTTGCCGGTCCGGCCGTTGCCCAGAATGCGGCCGCGCTGCCGCCCTTTACCGCAACCGCCGTGCAGGTTCTGCCCGACCAGACGGAAATGACCGGTCTGATAGCCAAATCCGGCACCGATATGCGGCTGGAGTTCGATCAGGGCGGTGTGCGCCTGATCCGCATTTTGCGCCCGACCGAGGGAGTCATGCGTATTCTCGACCCGCAAACACAGACATACATGGAATTTACCGGCGCGCCTGTCCCGCCGGATGCGGTTGACGGCGCGGCCTCGCCCTGTCCGGTGCAGCCGACGCCGGAACTGCGTTGCGAGCCGTCGGGCCAGAGCATGACCATCAGCGGCATCCGCACCGACGGCTGGGTAATCTCGACCCCGCAACAGCCGCGCCCGCAAGTCGTCTATTGGGATACGCAACGCCGCAAGGCCTTGCGTGAGGAATACCCCGACGGCTCGGTTCTGCAGATGTCGTTCGTTGCTATGGAAACCGTGTCGGGCCGCAGCGCCGAGCACTGGAAAATGGAACTGACGGCACAGGGACGCGAGCCGCTGACCGGGGACTGGTGGTTCGACACGGAACTGCGGGTGGTCCTGCGCGAGATATTGCCCGACGGGTCCGAACGGCGGCTGGAAAACATTGTCGTAGGGCCGGTCGATCCGGCGTTGTTCGAGGTGCCGGCCGGTTGGCAGAAACAGGAACCGCCCGCCGCGCCCGCTCCGCAGAACTAGGAAAACAGGACGATTGCAATGCTGACATTATTCGCGAATTTCAAAGGGGGCACAGGCAAAAGCACGGTAGTATTCAACCTTGCCGTCTGGAGGCTGGAACAGGGAAAACAGGTGACGGTCTGCGACCTCGACCCGCAACGCACGGTCAGCGATGTGGCGATGATCCGCGAAGAGGACGGGATCGAGCCGCCGCTGAAGGTGGTGCACAAACTTCCGGCCAAGGGCAGGGCGCGGGGCGACTGGCTGGTCGATGTCGGCACCTCGGACATGAAGGCCGTGCGGGCTGCCGTGCGGGCCTGCGGGCAGGTGGTCATTCCCGTGACCCCCTCGCAAGCCGATATCTGGGCGACCCAGCGGTTTCTGGAAATCATTCGCGAGGAGCGCGCCAAGGGCGACATGCCGGTGATCAAGGCCTTTCTGAACCGCGCCGACCCGCACCCGCGTTCCCGCGAAAATGCCGAGGCGCACGAGGCATTGCAGTCCCTGCCGATGATCAAAAAGGTGCTGGACGCCAAGCTGGTGCAGCGTCTGGCCTTCCGGCGTTCGTTTTCCGAAGGGCTGGCGGTTTCCGAACTGGAACCCAACGGCAAGGCGGCGGCGGAACTGGATACGCTGGCACGCGAGATTTACGGCAAACGCTAGGTGGCCCGCGATAACGGATAGAGGAAAAAACCATGATTATGCCCTTTGTAAGACTGTTTGCGATCTATGTGCTGGTCGGTCTGGCAATCTTCGCGTTTTTCAAGCGCGACCGGATCATGGAACTGTTTGCCGCCCCTGAATCCGAAGTGGCCCTGCCTGCAGTGCCGGTCGTGCCCAAGGCACCGGCCGCGGCAACACCGCAGCCCGTGCGCGTAGCCGAAACACCGGCGCCGGCCAGCGCACCGGAAACTCCGGCCGCCGCCCTGACGCAGCCGGTGGCCGAGCCGCTGACCGCGCCGGTTGCCGAAGCGCCTGCCGCGCCCGTATCTTCTGCTCCGGCCGTCACCGGAGGGCTGACCGAGCGCCTGCAGGCGGCACGACAGGCCTTCTGGAAGGGGGATACCGACGGGGCCGAGGCCGCCTATAAATCGCTGGCGGCGGATTTTCCCGACTCGGTGGACGTAATGGGCGAGCTGGGGAATCTTTACTATTCCCGTGGACGCATGGCCGAAGCGGCGGTATATTTTGCCAGAGTCGGGGATATGGCACTGGCGACCGGAAACACCACGCAGGTTCTGTCGATGATGGGCATCCTGCAACAGATAGCACCGGACAAGGCTGCCGACCTGCGGGCGCGTTTCGACGCGGCGCAAGGGAACTGAAACCACTGAACCGGAGACCGCATGAACCAGTTTCTCGCCAAGCGCCTCGCCAATCTCGAAGCCCACCTGAAAGCGGAAAACCCCGCCCTGCTGGAGGTTTTGCCGACCTACTACAAGCTTGACAGGATGCTTTACAAACTGGGGCTTCTGGATCGGGAAACCTCGCTGGCCTCGCGTATTTCCTGGTGGCCACTGATTTCGGTTCTGGGGACGTTTTCCTCGGGCAAGTCCACATTTATCAACAACTACGTCGGCGAGAAAATCCAGAGCACCGGCAATCAGGCGGTGGACGACAAGTTTACCGTGATCTGCTATGGCGCGTCGGGCAACCAGACCCTGCCGGGCACCGCGCTCGATGCCGATCCGCGCTTCCCGTTTTTCCGCATGTCGCGCGAGATCGAGAAGGTGGCCGAGGGCGAGGGCAAGCGGATCGAGAGCTACCTGCAACTGCGCACCACCGGCCAGCCGAAGGTCAAGGGCAGGATCATCATCGACTCGCCCGGTTTTGATGCGGACGACCAGCGCCGCTCGACCCTGCGGATCACCGATCACATTATCGACCTGTCCGATCTGGTGCTGGTGTTTTTCGACGCCCGCCACCCCGAGCCGGGCGCCATGCAGGACACGCTGGAACATCTGGTGGCGCGCACGGTCTCGCGCACGGACGCGACCAAGTTTTTCTATATCCTGAATCAGATGGATACCGCCGCGAAAGAGGACAACCCCGAGGAGGTCGTCGGCGCGTGGCAACGGGCCATGGCGCAGGCCGGCCTGTCGGCCGGACGCTTCTTTACCATTTACAACGAGGCCGCCGCCGTCCCGATAGAGGACGAGGCCTTGCGCGAGCGGTTCCGCACCAAGCGTGATACCGACCTTGCCGCGATCACCGAACGCATGGACGGGGTCGAGGTGCAGCGCAATTACCGAATTGTCAGCCTGCTGGAAACGGTGGCGAACGAATTGGAGCACGATATTCTGCCGAAACTGCGCGATGCCAAGGCGCGCTGGCGGCGTGGCGTGCTGATCGGGGATGGCGCCGCGCTCGCGGGCTTGCTGGCGGTTTCAATCGGGCTGGTGGTCTATTTCAAATGGCTGCCGTCGGGCGAGGTTTTCAGTTTTGACTGGCTCAAGGCCAATCTGGTGAATGTTATCGCCTCGCTGGTCGCGATTGCCATTCTGGCCGGCAGCTTCCACTATTGGGTGCGTGGCGTGGTGGCGAAACGTATCGCGGCGGGCCTGTCGGAAACCTACGGGCAGATGGAACTGGACCTGCGCGGGGCTTTCTTCAAGAGTGCAGGGGCCTTGCGCTCTATTTTCCGGGCGGAACCGGCTGGTTGGGGCAAGGGGGCGGCGAAACGTATGCGCATGATCCGCGAAACCGTGGCGGTGCATATCCAGAACCTCAACGACAAATATGCCGACCCCTCGGGCAAGTCGGCGGTTGTGGAAGATGCTGTTGAAATAGCGGAACCCGCACCGGAAACAGACGAAAACGCGCAGACATAAGCGTCGGAAAAAGGATACAGGAATGACCACCAACACCGTTTGCACCCCGCCCGGGGGCCGCTGCGCCGAGCAGGAGTATCGCCTGTCGGTCTATGAGGCCGGCCATGCGCTGGCCGCACGGGCGCTGAAGCTGCGGATCCTGTCCGTACGCATCCTGCCGCGCCCGCCGGTTCTGGTCAGCGACAAGACCTTCGAGGGTAACAACTGGGAGTCTTTTATTCGCACGCTTGAAACCCGCGTTATCGAGTTGTTCAGCGGCCAGATTGCCGAGGAAATCGTGTGCAAGGCCAGCAATTGTTGTAGCGGGGACGTGACCCGTATTGACGAACTTACCCGCCTGATCGCCGGCCTGAATGACGAGGACGAGGTGGAAACCGTCTGGTTCGGGCTGGAGGAAATCGCCGAGGAGATTTTCGCCGACCCGAAATTCCGGGCCGCGATCGAACCGGTTGCGGAATTTCTGTATGAGCGTTTCACCAATGGCGAAGAAGAGATTGACGGCCGTGAACTGGATGCGGAGCTTGACAAATACGTGCCGCCGCTGCCG